>NZ_JACYVY010000056.1:0-4965 GCF_017151825.1 Staphylococcus sp. EG-SA-18 | reverse complement strand
AATTGGAGCCGTTCTTATGGACCTACATGATGAATGGATTTATTCTTCAAGAAAATACATCAATTTTGATAAGTAGAAATGGTAAAAACATTGTATAGCATTTTACACAGGAGTCTGGACTTGACTGAAAATAGTGTTATCATATTTATTAAGAAGCTATTTTTATACTAGTAGGTGTCAGTCATGAATAACATTTTGTTAAATGCTATCAATACAGTTATTACTACCACTTTTGTTATCTTTAATATTTTAATCACATATAATAAAGATTTAGATGATTTATGTTGGCTCCTGCCTGGTATTATCATTTGTGGTGTGATACTCATCGTATCCTTTACCATTGCAATGATAACTAAAAACTGGTTAAGTGAAATATTATTTTTTATAAATATCGTACTCGTTCTCTATTACATTTATCCTATTTTTTATAGTTTTATAGGTTAATAATTACGGTATATAAGGAGGGTTTCACATGTCTTTACATTTTGCAATTCTGTTTTGGCTAGCATTAATTTTCTTAGTTGCCGCTACGTTTATACTCGTATTAATGAAAAAAACTGGCAAAGAATCTAAAAAAGAGTCCTATTTAAGTTTCACTGTCATTCTCTATATTTTTGGATTCGCTATATTAATATACACATTTATATTTGGTGTGCTATAAATGAAATTCATTTTATATCCAGTCTGAAACGTCTCAATGATGTTTCAGACTGTTTTTTATTCTTAATAGACATTTCACACTCTCATACTTTAATATTTAAGATATGTTTTAGTCTTACAAGCTTATTAAAGATTACAATTCTAATTTAAGACTATTTACATATATTTCTTCAACAAGGAGCTTTTAAGTGAACTATATTAAACGAACGATAATTTTACTTATATTATTCGTTGTCGTATCCCCAATAAACTCACCAAAAACAATTGCAGATAATAAGTATTCAGAAATTCAAGATGACAAATTCCAATTACAACCTGGCGATATTATTGTTACAAAAGGCCCTGTCATGTGGGGATTTTTTGGTCATTGTAGTATCGCGATTGATGATAAAACGATTTTACAAATTGAGGGGCCTGGCGACAAACCAACTACACAATCCTTCGAATCTTTTAAATATAATTATGCAAGTGGCAAAAATGATTGGATGAAAGTTTATCGTTGCAGCTATCCTGGTGCAGGTAAAAAAGCGGCTGAATGGGTTAAGAAAAACTATGAGAATACAAATCATCGTTATCTAGTTACATTAAATTTGAACAGCAAAAAATTTACGTATTGTACTAAAATTATCTACCAAGCTTATAAATTTGGTGTAAGTGAAAAATCAGTTAAAAGTTATGGATTACATATTATTTCACCCTATGCAATTAAAGATAATTTTATAGATCCATACAAACTAAGGCTTGTTAAAGCTTATTAACACAGTTTCATCAAATAGTTAAATTAGTTTGTGTTTTGCAATAAATTGGGTATAGATTACAAATGATATTTCAGGAGGCCCAATATTTTGAATGAACTAACTAAAGAACAAAAGTATACAATAGCTAAATTTTACAAATTATATATTGAACGTTCGAATAATGGAGAAACAGAAACAGTCGCTAACTTTTTTGGCGATGCTAAAGATGCACGTGAAAACTATTTTTGTGATCGTGATTATCAAGACTTCTTAACTAACTGCCAAATTTTAATTCAAAACAAATACTTAACTGGTGAAGTTTTGGACGATAACATTTACAATATTTCTATTTTAAACAAGACATTTATTGAATTCGAACAAAATTTTGGTTGAACATGAATGTCTCAACTATAAACTTTCTAACCCTATTTTAAAGCAGGAGTGAAAAACATACATGAGTGAATGGCATATTAATAATCAATCTACAAAACCTTTTTTAATACAACAAGCGGAAAAGCAATTGTCTATTGTTAAACCGTTGCCTAATGGTAGCTTCCAAATACTCACAGAAATAAATTTGGAGAATGGCAATATTAGTAACATCGATCATTCTTTACTTGTTTCAGTAGACCCCAAAGCATTAGAAATAAGTATATTTGACGCTGTAAATTAAACGCAATATTTTTATTTAATTATTTTAATGTTTCGCCTTTTAAATGAAAACAAGATTACTGAATTATTATGAGATTTTAAAAACAATAAATATTCTCAATAATTAATCAGTCTTAATAAAAAATTAACAAAAAGTTGATTAGTTAAATTATTAATTAAGTAGTAAGATATTATGCGATGTGGTATCCTATTATTGTTAAACATTTTGAGTGTTTAACATTACTTCTTGTTATCGCCATATACAGACTTTAATTCTCGTCATTATTAAAGTTCTGTATTGGCGCTTTTTTATATTCAAAATCAAAAGTCGGACAGATGAAAAGTAAAAAACTTTTCCATCAGTTCGATCTATTTTAGAACCATTATATATTGTTAAATCTCCACCTAAATTTATTGGACAAAAAAATAACGGCTAGTGCTTTTACCACACCAACTGTTATCGATTTAAAGCATTAAAAAACAGCCCTATAATAAGGACTGTTTGAATAAGTTAAAATTACATTTTAACTACGTTTGCAGCTTGCTCGCCACGGTCGCCTTCAACGATGTCGAATTCAACTTTTTGGCCTTCTTCTAATGATTTGTATCCATCTTCAGCGATTGCTGAGAAGTGTACGAATACGTCGCTACCATCTTCTCTTTCGATGAAACCAAAACCTTTTTCTGCATTAAACCATTTAACTGTACCGTTATTCATATTGAATACCTCCGTCGTGCTTTTGCACTAAATATTTTGTAACAAATTCATAAATGAAAAGGAGAATATTCTATATAAATAACTCACATTTTTCTTCACGCTCTTTATTACTTAACTTTCATTATACACTTTTAAATATAGAAGTAAAGCATTATTTTATTTTCTGTGATAATACACATTGAACTATATAGTAATATTCCATTTTAATACTAAATTTAAAATTTTTATTTTCTAATATTAAATACACTTGCTTTTGATACTATTTACTTTTTTAATTCTGAATTGATAATAAATCATATCGTGATCCAAAAATTATAAAAGTGCCACTAGCAGCAGTGACACTTTTACAATGAGCATTATTGACCTGAATCAGCGTTGTCTTCGCTCCAAATATTTAATTTCTCTTTTTTCGCTTGTGCTTCACTTTTTCTTAAAAGTTGTTCATGTGTATTGTTAGGTTTATAAACATAAGCAACTTTAGCCAAGCCTTGACGAACTAAAGCTTCGTTTACCATTTTTCCATCAGCATAAATATACGCTAAGCCACGTCCATATTTATCAGTTCTTTGGCCTTTGTCAAACTCGACTTCAATTTTCTTTGCATTTTCTACCATTTTTTTCGTAAATGCACTTGCTTCAGGACCATATTTCTCTACACCTTTTTTAGGATGCTTTGTTTCAGGTGTATCCACCAATAATAGTCTAAATGTCATTGGTTGACCTTTGTACATTAATTTAACCGTATCACCATCAATCGCTTTAATTAATGTCGCAGGTTCTTTATGTAATTTTTTAGTTGAAGTTGCACTATATACTGTTGGATGTTCAGAACCACTTCTATTTACGCCGTTATCTGTTTGTGATGCATTTGCTGAGCTACTTAGACTTGAAACTACAACTAAAGTTAACACTAAGCAACTAGTAGCGAAAAAGAAAAACCTCTTTGCGTATTGCCCTTTCGAAACATTACTGATAGCCATCCCTATAAGTAATATTGAAACAATTGCCATACATATGCCAGCACTTAATAAGTATTCTGTCATAACTAACACCTCTTTCTTTTTAGTTAATTTTAATATTAAACGTTAATTAATTATAATTCTACATTTTTACAATTAATTAATAAAAATTTAATAATTATAATAAAATAACTATACTTACTTTTATGTATTTTCTATATTTTAGGTGTCAGAACTTATATATTTAGCCTTATTTGTAAAATTAAAAAGCCTACAACATGAATCGTTGCAGACTATCATATCGAGACAAAGAGGTTTATTAGTGTCTCTATATCTATGTGGAATTTGAAAAGATTATTTATAATATTTACGGGGATAAATTGTCATTTAAAAACGAGATGTATAACTTATAATTTACTTTGGATTAGCGTTTTTCAGTTTTCTCTATCTTATTATTCACTTTATCAATTTGTTTATTCAAATAATTTTGGTGAGACTGACTAAGTGTACTTACTTTTGCAGTTGCCTTAGCGAGATCTTCATATTTTTGCGTATATTTATAATCATTAATTAAGCTTTGTGCTTCTTTAACATGATCACGTCTAATAACGCGTTTGTCACGGTCTGTGAAATGTGATGAGTCAATTTCACTATAACCATATAACCAACCTTTTTTTATGCCTGTTTGATTAGTATGTAAATCATATTCTATGTAGTTGTCATTAGATAGTGATTTTAGTGTATTTAATTGACTCTTTTCTACTACTGAAAATTTCTCCTCAGTAGTAATTTCAGTATGGGTTTGTAAAATATTTTTATTATCCGAATCTTTTACAACAAAATTAGTTTCAACACTCTCTGATACTAATGCGTTTGCGTGATTAGAATGCCATAATTGAGTTGCACAAATTACACCCATTGTTAGTACTAATACTTTCCTTTTCATTTGTTTATGCTCCCTTATTTGCTTTGATTTAAAAACCGACTTTTTCACCCTGTTTTCTTCGCCATTGAAAATTATATACCAATATTTTAGAAACAATAATTAACTTGCGATGAACAAACTATTAACAATAATCTTGAGTATTATATTTATCTTAATTAATAATATATTTATTTAAGATTATGTTACTTCCAACTTTCAAAGTAGAAAAACGGTATAATTTGTTGATGGGTGTTTATTGATAAACTGCAAAAAATACAGCCTACAACCACATAGATTGTAGACTATATTTAAAAT
>NZ_JACYVY010000055.1:0-119385 GCF_017151825.1 Staphylococcus sp. EG-SA-18 | reverse complement strand
TAATTGGAGCCGTTCTTATGGACCTACATGATGAATGGATTTATTCTTCAAGAAAATACATCAATTTTGATAAGTAGAAATGGTAAAAACATTGTATAGCATTTTACACAGGAGTCTGGACTTGACTCACTTTCTTTCTATTTAATTTTAAGTTCATATATATAATAATCTATTTGTAAGCGTTTTCGAATTAACTGTTCGTTAAAAGTTAATTACTATCAACATGTATTGAAGAGACATTTTTAGCATTGTTAAATGATGTTTTTGCATTATGTTATGTTTAAAAGATTTATTGGTCGCAGGCGTTTATATAGCTACATAACTATGTTTTGCAAGTCTTATTCTATTGAATTGTTGTTTAATTATGGTGCTTGTAGTGGAAGAGGAATGGATTGCGCAATAGTTTGTGAAAATTTGAAGTTAATAAAGTTGAGCTGATTCAACTAAATGATGAACTATTCGTTAACGATGTAAGGATTATTTAACAAGTTGCAGGTAAAAAAGTGGGCTGACAAATAGCGAAGAAACATTTAATTGATGGAAAATGAAAAAAGAACCGTAGATTCGATTGAGAATCAGCGGTTCTTTTTAATCACGGTTTATTACGAAAATTATTTAAAAAATGATGTAAAACTAGAGAAGATATTTTTGATTGATTATTTCCAGAATGAGTTAAATAATCCAGTTATTGTATTTTTGATTGATGATGCAGTTTCTTGAGCTTTAATAGCTGTTTTTACTAATGTTGGGTTTTGGTAGAAAGTATATAATACTTTACCAGTATTGATTGACTCAGTTACATAGTTTCTTACTTGTGCATATGATTTAGCTAAATAGCCATTTTTATCATCAACTTTCAATGGTTGGATATAAGATTTAGAACCATCGCCAAGTAAAGTTAATACAGCTTTGTCAATCGCACCTTTGTATTTATAGTACGTATTATAGTAGTACTTTGCTGTATCATATTTTTCTTTATAGCTTTTATAAGTATCTGTTAAATACTTGTAACCATAGTTAAATGAATCTTTTAATGATTGGTAGTAACCTAATAATTTAGATTGAGGAACCTCAACTTTTGGTGATTGGATTTGAGGGACTTCAACTTTTGGTGATTCTGCTTTAGGTTTTTCAATTTGTGGTGATTGAATTTGAGGAGCCTCAACTTTTGGCGCCACTTTCTTTTCAGCATCTTTTTGAGCTACTAATGCGTCTAATTGTTTCTGTAAATGCTCTTTTACATCCATAGGTGCTTTGTTAACTTCACGTTGTGCTAAACGTCTGTTTTCAATTGAATCTTTTACATTTAATTTTGAGATTGCATCATTTGCTGATTTCACACGCTCATCATGACGAACGATTGCTTTTTCAATTGAAACTTTTTCTACAAAGCGGTTATTTTTATCACGTAAATCTTTAGGTAATTTTGAGTTAGCTTCATATGCTGCTGATTTATCGTGTGGTGCTTTGTTATCTTGGAAATCTTTAATTGCTTTATCCGCATTTTCAATATTTTGACGTTCTTTAGCTTTAGAAGATTGTACTGATTCTACCCAAACTTGTTGGCTTCTATCAGGGTTTTCTTTAATTTGTGCAATGTAATTATTTTTTTCTTGTTCAGTTAAGTTATCATTTTTAAGAACATTGTAAAAAGCGTTTTGTTGTGCAACACGTCGGTCTGGGTTCTTGCTGTCTTTAAGTGATTCAGAGAATACTTCTTGTGCACGTTCTGGGTGTTCGCGTAATGTTTTGATGTATTGGTTACGTTGTTCTTCTGTGATACCTTTTAGATGTAATACTTGATAAAAAGCTTTTTGTTGATCTGTTACGTAGTTGTTTTGAGTTGTTTGGTGCTTAGTTGAAGTTTGTTGCGTGTTTTCACTCGCTTTTGCTTCCCCATTTGAAATCATTGTAGCTAAAGTAATTGTTGCTGCCCCAACTAGCAACTTCGAGATATATTTATTTTTCATGTGTATTCCCTTTCTTTTTACATATTAAATTTATTGTATGCTTTTAGAATTTATCACATGAGAATACAAATGGAAATTAACTAATTATTAACTAATGTTAACTAATAGATTAACTAGTGTTAACTATGTAAAAAAGCGTTTAATTCAGAACATTCAGCGTATTTTAAGTAAGGAAGTACTATATGGAGAAATGCAATAGTTTGCTAATAAATAGAGGAGAAAATTGTCTTTCGAAGAGAGTTTGGTAGAGTAGAAATCTCATTTAATTTGTCACTGATGCACTTTTTCTTCTATATAATTAGGTCATGACATTAGATAGCTTCGCAATTAATGCATAGGGTCCCAACATAGAAATTTTCGAGACGAAAGTTAACAAGCAGGAAGGGTTGGGCACCTTTCTAACAAATAAATTTGAAGAAGACGAAGGAACGCAGTTGGACGTAAAACGTCAACTGCATAAGCCTTTCTAGCTCATAAAATTCGCAGAAAGGCTAAAAATTATTTTTAGGGGTTGCGAATGAATAAATTAGTTTAATTTTATAAAAATTTATAAAAATTAAAAACGTTGTAAATTTAAAATAAATCATTCATAATATTGTTACTATACTAATTCAAGGTGGTTCAACGCATGTCTCATAATGAAAATCTTAAATTGGCGCAACGCGGTGCTTATTTGAGTTTAATTGTATATATAATCTTATCTATTGTTAAGTATGTCACGGGTTTTGTCTTTAACTCTGCAGCTGTAAGAGCCGACGCATTAAACAATATGACAGATATTATCGTTTCTTTAGCTGTTATTATTGGATTGAAAATTTCAATTAAACCTGCAGATCGAAATCATCCTTATGGCCATTTGAAGTCTGAAAATATTTCTTCATTATTGGTGTCATTTGTCATTATGTTTGTAGGTATCCAAGTAGTTATTCAAAATGCACCTCGTTTGTTCAAAGAAGATGACGTTGTACCTAACGCAATAACAATTATCGTCAGCTTAATCAGTGGTCTTGTAATGTTGATTGTATTTGCAGTCAATCAAAGACTAGCGAAAAGAACGAAAAGTAGTTCTTTAAATTCGGCTGCCAAAGATAATTTATCAGATAGTTTAGTCAGCATTGGAACAGCGATAGGATTAATTTTTACGCAAATCGGTTTCCCAATTGTCGATATTATTTTAGCAACATTACTAGGCTTACTAATCGTTTATACTGGTTTTGGTATTTTTAAAGAAGCAATTTTTATGTTGAGTGATGGTTTCAATGAAACTGAATTAGAAGCGTATCGCAATGATATTTTAGAAGTTGATGAAGTACAAGAAGTTAAAAGTATTAAAGGGCGTTACCATGGAAGTAGTGTGTTTATTGATGTCACAATTGTTGTAGATGCTAACCTTTCCTTAGTAGAAGCGCATCAAATTTGTGACAATGTCGAACATCATTTGCACAAAAAAGGTATTTCCTCAGTATACGTTCACCCAGAACCAGACCATCTATAATGTATTTAAACGTCTTCATAGATATATAAATATCTGAGGAGGCGTTTTTATTACATCTATTTTTAGGCTTACCTAAAAATATTTTTTAAACCTTAGAAAAATAGCGAACAAAGGTGTATAATATGATTTGTTATTAGGTGGTTATTGATTCATTTATGAATTAAAAAATGAAAATGGGGAATAGGATTTATGTATTTAATGTCTAGTGATAATTGATTTAATCATTGAATTTTAAAATATATTGAAAAGAAAATTACTAAGATTAAATCATCTTAAAATATCCCTGAAATAACGTCCTAAAGATTAAAGGAAAGAGGTTATAAGTTATGCCAAAATTAATTTTATGTCGTCATGGACAAAGCGAGTGGAATGCTAAAAACTTATTTACTGGATGGGAAGATGTTAATTTATCTGAACAAGGTATTAATGAAGCGACTAGAGCAGGTGAAAAAGTAAGAGAAAATAACATTGCCATCGATGTAGCTTTTACATCGTTATTAACACGTGCTTTAGATACAACGCATTATATTTTAACTGAATCTAAACAACAATGGATTCCTGTATATAAAAGCTGGCGTTTAAATGAACGCCACTATGGTGGATTGCAAGGCTTAAATAAAGATGATGCTAGAAAAGAATTTGGAGAAGAACAAGTACATATTTGGCGTCGTTCTTATGATGTGAAACCACCTGCTGAAACCGAAGAACAACGTGAAGCTTACTTAGCTGATCGTCGATATAATCATTTAGATAAACGTATGATGCCTTATTCTGAAAGTCTGAAAGATACTTTAGTTCGAGTGATACCATTTTGGACAGATCATATTTCACAATATTTGCTAGATGGTCAAACGGTATTAGTTTCTGCACACGGAAATTCAATTCGCGCATTAATTAAATATCTTGAAGATGTGTCAGATGAAGATATCATTAATTATGAAATTAAAACAGGTGCACCGCTTGTTTATGAATTAACGGATGATTTAGAAGTTATAGATAAATACTACTTATAAAAAAAGAGCTGCATGTACACAAGGAGTGAGTGTATATGCAGCTCTTAAATATGTGAAGTAATGTAAGGAAATAGTTAAGTATAGAGTTTATATTAACGAGCTAGGGATACTCGAAAATATAGTTAGACATACAATATAGTCAAATTAAAACAATTATTTCGCTCTTTTGTGTTGCTTAATAATCTTTAAAGCACGCTTTCTTGTTTTAATGTTAGGGCTATTTAAATTTCGACGAGCAGTCTGTAAATCTAATTTCATCTCTATCCCTCCTTGTAAATATATTATGACCGATAACTACTCATATGTAAATAGTAATGATTACGTTTTAAAGAAATTGTAATAAAGTCGTGCTAATTTTTTGGAAAATGGGTATAATTACCGGATATCTAAAAATGTGTGTCGTTTTTTAGATGGTGAGGGGGAAGCTTTAAATGTCGAAGAAACAAAAATTAACGATGATTATTACTATGCTGATGGGTGGATTTTTTGGATTATTAAATGAAACACTATTAGTGACGGCTTTACCAAGTATTATGAAAGATTTTGAAATTTCATATACACAAGTTCAATGGCTGACAACAGCTTTTTTATTGACTAATGGGATTGTTATTCCTTTGTCCGCGCTTGTTATACAACGTTATACAACAAGACAAGTGTTTTTAGTGGGTATTTCTATCTTTTTCTTAGGTACATTACTCGGCGGCTTGAGTCCGCACTTTGCAACATTATTAGTTGCTAGAATTATTCAGGCGTTAGGCGCAGGTATTATGATGCCATTGATGATGACAACGATTTTGGATGTTTTCCAACCGCATGAACGCGGTAAATATATGGGGATATTTGGTTTGGTAATTGGTTTAGCACCAGCTATTGGACCTACTCTTTCAGGTTACCTTGTTGAATATTTTAACTGGAGATCGCTTTTCCATGTTGTCGCTCCAATTGCAGCTGTGACATTTTTAATTGGATTTAAAACGATAAAAAATGTTGGAACTACAATTAAAGTACCTATTGATTTTATTTCTGTCATTTTTTCTGTACTAGGTTTCGGCGGGTTATTGTATGGAACGAGTTCAATTTCAGAAAAAGGTTTTGATAATCCTATCGTATTATTATCTATGATTGGAGGCGTTGTTTTAGTCGCATTATTTGTATTACGTCAATATCGGCTATCAACACCATTATTAAATTTTGCTGTATTTAAAAATAAACAATTTACAGTTGGTATCATTATTATGGGTGTCACAATGGTATCGATGATTGGTTCGGAAACGATTTTACCTATCTTTGTGCAAAATTTATTGCATCGTTCAGCTTTAGATTCTGGGTTAACTTTATTACCAGGAGCAATTGTTATGGCATTTATGTCGATGACTTCGGGTGCTTTATATGAAAAGTTTGGTCCTAGAAAATTGGCTTTAGTCGGTATGGCGATTGTTGTTATTACTACGGCTTATTTTGTTGTAATGGATGAACAAACATCAACAATCATGTTGGCAACAGTTTATGCGATTCGAATGGTTGGTATCGCGTTAGGATTAATTCCAGTAATGACCCATACGATGAATCAATTAAAGCCAGAAATGAATGCACATGGTTCATCTATGACAAACACAGTACAACAAATTGCTGGTTCTATCGGAACAGCTGCATTAATTACTATTTTATCTCATGCAAGCAAAAACTTTTCTCCAACTATGTCAGACTATAATGGCATGAACAAAATTGATATGATGAATCAAATTAAAGTTGATACGATGTTGCATGGTTATCACGCTGGATTTTTATTTGCATTATTGATTACAGTTATTAGTTTCTTTTGTTCATTTATGTTACAAGGGAAGAAAAAAGAAGTTGATTCTCGTCAATAAATATAAGTTGCTAGCTATATAAAGCTTTTTAGCAAAAGTTCAACATATTGACTTATCCGGCATTTCAGATTAAAATATTTTTATTCCGATTAGAATAATAAGAATAAGGAGATATATTCTATGAAAAGACTTTTATTTGTGATGATAGCTTTCGTTTTCATATTGGCTGCATGCGGAAACAATTCGTCGAAAGACAAGGAAGCTAGTAAAGATAGCAAGACAATTAATGTTGGGACTGAGGGGACTTATGCACCATTTAGTTTCCACGATAAAGATGGTAAATTAACTGGTTACGATATTGATGTTATTAAAGCAGTGGCTAAAGAAGAAGGTTTAAAACTTAAATTTAATGAAACTTCTTGGGATTCTATGTTTGCAGGTTTAGACGCAGGGCGTTTTGATGTAATCGCGAACCAAGTAGGTATTAATCCTGATAGAGAAAAGAAATATAAATTTTCTAAGCCTTACACATTCTCAAGTGCTGTTTTAGTTATTCGTGAAAATGAAAAAGATATTAAAGATTTTGATGATGTTAAAGGTAAGAAGTTAGCACAAACATTCACATCTAATTATGGTAAATTAGCTAAGGATAAAGGTGCTGATATTACAAAAGTTGATGGCTTTAACCAATCAATGGATTTATTATTGTCTAAGCGTGTTGATGGTACATTTAATGATAGTCTGTCATACTTGGATTATAAAAAACAAAAACCTAATGCTAAGATCAAAGCAATCAAAGGTAATGCTGAACAAAGTAGATCTGCATTTGCATTTTCTAAAAAAGCAGATGATGAAACAGTTCAAAAATTCAATGATGGCTTGAAAAAAATCGAGGAAAACGGTGAATTAGCTAAAATAGGTAAGAAATGGTTTGGTCAAGATGTTTCTAAATCTAAATAGCGAACAACAACATGCGCTAGATGCTGCAAAACAAGCTTTCGGACCTATGCTAGAAGGTTTGGTCAAATATTCAATTCCTATTACATTAGTTACATTTGTTTTAGGATTGATTATTGCATTATTTACAGCATTAATGCGAATTTCAACGAGTAAAATTTTAAGAAGTATTTCACGTGTCTATGTATCTATTATTCGAGGAACACCTATGATAGTACAACTATTTATCATATTTTATGGTATTCCAGAATTAGGTAGATTATTAACAAATGACGCTGACAACCAATGGACATTGGCACCTGTAGTGGCTGCTATTATTGGTTTATCATTAAATGTAGGTGCGTATGCTTCGGAAATTATTCGTGGCGGTATTATTTCTATACCGAAAGGACAAACAGAAGCTGCATATTCCATCGGTATGACGTATGGTCAAACGATACAACGTATCATTTTACCGCAGGCAATTCGAGTGTCGATTCCTGCACTAGGTAATACATTTTTAAGTTTAATCAAAGATACATCATTATTAGGATTTATTTTAGTGGCTGAAATGTTTAGAAAAGCTCAAGAAGTTGCGTCTACAACATATGAATATTTAACAATTTATGTGTTAGTTGCGCTAATGTACTGGGTGGTATGCTTTATTATTTCAATTATCCAAGGTATCTATGAATCTTATATTGAAAGAGGGTATCGCTCATGATTCAATTGAACAATATCCATAAATCATTCAATGATGTTGAAGTCATCAAAGGTATTGATTTATCTGTTGAACAAGGTGAGGTTGTAACCTTAATCGGTCGATCTGGTTCAGGTAAAACAACATTGTTACGTATGATTAATGCATTAGAAATTCCAACTGAAGGTACAGTTTATGTTAACGGCAAAACATATACATCTAAAGATAAAAAATCACAAATAGAAGTTCGTAAACAGTCTGGTATGGTATTTCAAAGTTATAACCTTTTTCCGCATAAGACGGCATTAGAAAATGTAATGGAAGGTCTTATCACAGTTAAAAAGTTGAAAAAGGATGAGGCACGTGGGAAATCACTTGAGTTACTTGAGAAAGTTGGTTTAACACATGTCAAAGATCAACGTCCACATGCATTATCAGGTGGTCAACAACAACGTGTTGCTATTGCAAGAGCACTAGCAATGAACCCTAAAGTGATGTTGTTTGATGAACCAACATCTGCACTTGATCCTGAACTTGTGAATGATGTTTTAAAGGTTATTAAAGATTTGGCTAATGAAGGCATGACAATGGTCATTGTGACACATGAAATGCGTTTTGCTAAAGAAGTATCTAATAACATTGTATTTATTCATGAAGGCATGATCGGAGAACAAGAGGCTCCAGAAGAGATGTTCAATCGTCCGAAAACAGAAGAATTAAGACGTTTCTTAAATGTTATAAATGAAGAATAATCAAATAAAACCACGTATCATGTTTTAGTATGGTGATGATGCCATATACATGATGCGTGGTTCTTTGTTATGTTGTCATAATCTTGGAGCGATATTTTAACGACGTTTATGATTTAAGTATGTTTGTACCTTATATAGTAATGGTTTGATAGGCTTAATAAAGTCGCCGATATACTCTTCTACATGTGCGTTAAAACCTTTTTTGAATTGTTGGACTCCATAATCTTCTGATGACTCTGAAAAGTCACCGGTAATACCATAAAAATTATAGCGATCAATATGATGCGCTTTAGCAAACTTAATCATTTCCCACTGCAAATGGTAGGCACCCATATAAGCATTATATTTAGGGTTTGAACCACTAGATAAGTAATAAACTTCATGCTCATTGTAGATAAACAAAGCAGAAGCTAAGTTTAAGACTGCACCATCTTGTTCAATTTGTTCTATTGTATTGTCGATTTTACGCTTATTGCTATTTAGCTGTTGTTCTAGCTGTGTGCGTTTCGTTTTATTTTTCTTTGAATTAGGACTTTCTTCCAATGCTTCTTCAACACCTGAGAGTTCAGCTGTTAATTGTTGTTGCTTTAATTGTAACGTTTTTAAATACTCGTTTAAATCAATATACGCCAACTTTAACATGGCGTGGTCATCGTATAACTTTTGCATTTCTTCAAAGTATGGTAACTCACGGAATTTGAAACCATGCTTTTCCTCAGCCATATGGAATAAGTCGAAAAAAGTTTGCGTTTCATCAATCGTTAACGTTTTAGTTTTGACACCAATATCATATGTTTTTTTAATATTACGTCTCGTTTGATAATCCATTTCTTTTAAAAGTTGGTCTTCAGTCTTATCTTTTAAATCTAACACTGACAGCCAACGGATTTGGCTCATTGAATCATAACCTACAGGGAAACCTTGGTGTTTATAACCTAATTTATCCATTGTTCTAACAAATGCTCGGTTATCATAAGATTTAACAATTTCACCGTCTGCATTGCGTAAATTTTCAATTAAATATGGATCTACAAGGACATATAAACAATTGTGTTTCTTTAAATATGACGTTAATGCTTTAAAGAAAAATGCTACTAATGATTGATTTGTATAATCCATCACTGGCCCGCGATGTGTATAAAAATATTTGAAAAATTTAAGTGTGCGTGCTTCTGTCAATAAGCATCCTGCAATCACTTGACCATTGTCATCTTTAACCCCTACAAGATGCACATCGCCTTTTAAATCAACTCTATGATTGTAATGAATAGCTGATTGTGTGTAATGTGAAAAATGCTTTGTTGTAAACGCATTGAACTCATCCGAAGTCAACGTTACAAAGTTCATTTTATCCCATCCCTCTCTGAATTGAACTGTAATTTTTGAATTTATTAATAATGCTATTTTTTTATTTTATCAAAAACTGATTACAAATACACATAGAAAATGAAATATATTTTTCTTTGACTATACATAACTGTTATTTCTTTGGATATTTATATTAAATGCATTGGTAGTAGTTGTAGCGCATTAATGTTTGACGGTGTATAGTATTAATTATATTGAAAGTTAGTTGGAAGTTGATAGTAGGAGTGGGAGCATTGAAGCGATTTGTGGCGACGGTATTATTATTACTAGTCTTTATATCAGGATGTGGTAATGATAAATATGTGAAAGAAATAGATGAAGCAGTTAAAATTCAAAATCAAAAACAAGAACAACTTGCCAAAAAAGGCAACGGTGATCGTGTTGATCATTTTGAACGCAAAGATGCTAATATTTATGTCTATGATAAGGATAAAATTATCATTTTAGCTTATAAACCTTTGAGTAATGATGATGAAGTGCATTATTATGCATATGATTTTAGTGATAAACGTGTATCATATAAGCAAGATTTTGATTCGAGACGATATTATCAACAACATGATGCGGATTATCATGAAGAAAATATGACGAACTAGATATGAACAGGAGTTATTATGACTAAAAAATTACTAACATTATTTATAGTGAGCATGTTAATTTTAACAGCTTGCGGTAAAAAAGAATCAGCAACGACATCCTCGAAAAACGGCAAACCATTAGTTGTCATATATGGCGACTATAAATGTCCTTATTGTAAAGAATTAGATGAAAAAGTCATGCCAAAGTTGCGTAAAAATTATATAGATAATCACAAAGTGGAATACCAATTTGTCAATTTAGCTTTCTTAGGTAAAGACTCAATTGTTGGTTCGCGTGCGAGTCATGCAGTATTGATGTATGCACCTAAATCATTTTTAGATTTTCAAAAGCAATTATTTGCTGCCCAGCAAGATGAAAATAAAGAATGGTTAACAAAAGAACTATTAGATAAACATATTAAACAACTGCATTTAGATAAAGAGACGGAAAATAAAATTATAAAAGATTACAAGACAAAAGATAGCAAGTCTTGGAAAGCTGCAGAGAAAGATAAAAAAATAGCGAAAGATAATCATATAAAAACGACACCAACTGCATTTATTAATGGCGAGAAAGTTGAAGATCCATATGATTATGAAAGTTATGAGAAGTTATTAAAAGATAAAATAAAATAGTCTTAATTGTTGAGATAAGTAAGTGATATCAATTTATTAGGACAATATGAAAAGGCAATTTCTATTAGCGATATGATAGAGATTGTCTTTTTAATGTATGAAGTCTAAATAGGTAGAAATTATCATGTAAACATTGTTTAGTAGGGAATCAGTACAGGATAGGTATTGATTCTTCCCCGTGCGAAATCTTGATTAGTAGTTTTTTTCTGTGTCGCTTGTTTTATTGTACAGATATTTGTACAATTGAGGTGTGTTAAAAGGAGGCGATAAATATGATTATTAAAAATTATTCATACGCTCGACAGAATTTAAAGGCACTTATGACAAAAGTAAATGATGATAGTGATATGGTAACTGTAACATCTACTGATGATAAAAACGTAGTAATCATGTCAGAATCAGATTATAACTCCATGATGGAAACACTTTACCTCCAACAGAACCCAAATAATGCTGAACACTTAGCTCAATCAATTGCAGATCTAGAACGTGGGAAAACTATAACGAAAGATATAGATGTATAATGGCTAGGTTAAATATTACGTTTTCGCCTCAAGCCTTTGAAGATTATAAGTATTTTCAGCAGAACGATAAAAAAATGGTGAAGAAAATTAATGAGTTACTTAAAAGTATTGACAGAAATGGTGCATTGGAAGGTATAGGTAAGCCTGAAAAGTTAAAATCGAATCTGACTGGGTATTATAGTAGACGTATCAATCACGAACATAGATTGGTTTATACAGTAGATGACAATCATATAAAAATAGCATCATGTAAATACCATTATTAAATCTAAAAGTCACACTATAAAAATAGGGTAAGTTATTTTAGGACAATATGAAAAGGCAATTTCTATTAGCAATATGATAGAGATTGTCTTTTTTCTTATATTATGACGTTCGTAAATACTATAAAGTTTTCTGTATCATATTTGTACAATAGTCATGTATTAGATAAAACGAAAAGTGGTAAATACCTAAAGTATGATTCGACTTTATATTATTTATAAAAACAGTGCTTGTATTTTAAGTAGCATGAGTATATAATTTTAAAACGTAAAGATTACTATTTAGGAGGGTGACTATGAAAAAGAAATTAGGTATGTTACTTCTTGTACCAGCCGTAACTTTATCATTAGCCGCATGTGGGAATGATGATGGAAAAGATAAAGATGGCAAGGTAACAATTAAAACGACAGTTTATCCATTGCAATCATTTGCAGAGCAAATTGGTGGAAAACACGTGAAGGTATCATCAATCTATCCAGCAGGGACAGATTTACATAGCTATGAACCAACACAAAAAGATATATTAAGTGCAAGCAAGTCAGACTTGTTTATGTATACAGGGGATAATTTAGATCCGGTTGCTAAGAAAGTTGCATCTACTATCAAAGATAAAGATAAAAAACTGTCTTTAGAGGATAAATTAGATAAAGCAAAGCTTTTAACTGATCAACACGAGCATGGTGAAGAGCATGAACATGAGGGACATGATCATGAGAAAGAAGAACATCATCATCATCATGGTGGATATGATCCACACGTATGGTTAGATCCTAAAATTAATCAAACTTTCGCTAAAGAAATTAAAGATGAATTAGTGAAAAAAGATCCAAAACATAAAGATGACTATGAGAAAAACTACAAAAAATTAAACGACGATCTTAAGAAAATTGATAACGATATGAAGCAAGTTACAAAAGATAAGCAAGGTAATGCAGTATTCATTTCACATGAATCAATTGGATACTTAGCTGATCGTTATGGTTTTGTTCAAAAAGGTATTCAAAACATGAATGCTGAAGATCCATCACAAAAAGAATTAACTAAAATTGTTAAAGAAATTAGAGATAGCAATGCTAAATATATTCTTTACGAAGATAATGTTGCGAATAAAGTGACTGAAACAATTCGTAA
The DNA here is from genome assembly GCF_017151825.1 of Staphylococcus sp. EG-SA-18. Taxonomy (NCBI): domain Bacteria; kingdom Bacillati; phylum Bacillota; class Bacilli; order Caryophanales; family Staphylococcaceae; genus Staphylococcus; species Staphylococcus sp. EG-SA-18. The sequence continues at coordinate 106,207 of NZ_JACYVY010000055.1, read as the reverse complement.
AGAAACAGATGCGAAGCCTTTAAAATTCTACAACATGGAGTCTTTAAATAAAGAACAACAGAAAAAAGATAATATTACGTATCAATCATTAATGAAATCTAATATTGAAAATATCGGTAAAGCTTTAGACAGTGGTGTTAAAGTGAAAGACGACAAAGCTGAAAGTAAACATGACAAAGCAATTTCTGATGGGTATTTTAAAGATGAGCAAGTTAAAGACCGTGAATTAAGCGATTATGCTGGTGAATGGCAATCTGTTTACCCTTACTTAAAAGACGGTACGCTTGATGAAGTGATGGAACATAAAGCTGAAAATGATCCGAAGAAATCTGCTAAAGATTTAAAAGCTTATTATGACAAAGGATATAAAACTGATATTACTAACATTGATATAAAAGGAAATGAAATTACATTTACTAAAGATGGTAAGAAACACACTGGTAAATATGAATACAATGGTAAGAAAACATTGAAATATCCTAAAGGTAACCGTGGCGTGAGATTTATGTTTAAATTGGTCGATGGTAATGATAAAGACTTACCGAAATTCATCCAATTTAGCGATCACAACATTGCACCTAAAAAGGCAGAACACTTCCATATCTTTATGGGTAATGATAATGACGCGTTATTAAAAGAAATGGATAACTGGCCAACATATTATCCTTCAAAATTAAATAAAGACCAAATCAAAGAAGAAATGTTAGCGCATTAATTCAACAGGTTTGCACACTCTACTCAACTGTTAATAGCTGAATAGAGTGTGTTTTTTATTTCGTAGTTATCAATTTCAACAGAGGGAATGATTAATATTACTATAGTTTATAACAAATGATTTGGTAACATATGTTACTCAATGCATGTTAAGATGAGTAAATATAAAAGATAGGGAGTGGGAAGATGACGATTAAAGTTGAAGATAATAAAATTATTTTTTCAAGAACGATAGAAGCACCGATTGAAAAGGTGTTTGATGCCTATACGACAAAAGCATTATTTGAAAAATGGTTTCATCCAAAAGACGCTAGTACCAAAGTGTTTCGCTTTAATGCTGTTTCAGGCGGTGATGCATTTTATGCGATTAAAACACCTACAATGACCAGCTATACATTAGCAGAATATAAAACGGTTAAGCGTCCATATTTAATTGAATATATTGACTCATTTGCGACACCTCAAGGTGCAAAAGATACAAAAATGCCAAGCATGAAAATTACTTTGTCATTTTCCAAGAGCAATACAACGAAAACGACAGTGACATCAACATCGGTATTTCCAACAAAAGAAGCCGCTCAACAAGTCATAAACATGGGTGTTGAACAAGGTATGAATCAAACTTTAGATCAACTTGATGCATTATTGAAATAAAGTTGTTGAAAATATGTAAAAACTTTTTTGTTTCATTCGGTTTATAATAATCTTGTAATATTATAAAAATGAGGGATGATTCGATGGTAGAACGTTATATCAAAGTTTTAATATTATATATTTTCACAACACTACTATCTTCTATTTCAGTAACGTCAAAATGTGTACCTAATAAAGTTATAAGGTTTATTTTACGTACTGCAATTGGTTACAGTGTATTTGCATATGGTTTACATTACTTTTCAAATTTAAAAAAGAATAAGTAATACTTTACATAAAGCGAGATAAAATGAGCGTCGTAATATCTTAAATCATAAAGATATTAGCCAATCACGCGATTTATCTCGCTGTTTTTATGAAAGAAAACTACATTTTTGAGAGAATAAAAAGATTTTTCTGAAATTTAAACTATCAATTACATTGATTTACTAATATAATTAGAAAGTAAATTTTATTTGATCAAAGTAAATGGGGGAAGTACTGTGATAGAAAATAAGAAAACAGTTGAAGATACATATTCAACAGGCGCAATTGTTGATTCAATATCATCTTCAGTACAAATGAAGCAAGTAATGGTACAGCAAACACCTGGCCGATATATGCTTAAAGCAATGATGGCCGGATTTTTACTCTCAATCGTTACTGTATTTATGTTCGGAATAAAGACGCAGTTTGCGAGTACTCACGTAGATGGACTTATCAATTTAATGGGAGCCATTGCTTTTAGTTTAGGTTTGATTTTAGTTGTATTAACTAACTCTGAATTATTAACAAGTAACTTCATGTACTTTACAGTAGGCTGGTATTATAAAGTCGTTTCTGTTAAGAAGATGACTTGGATTTTATTATATTGTTTCTTAGGAAATATTTTAGGTGGGTTTGTGTTATTTTTCTTAATGAAATTTGCGCATGTCATGACACCTGAAATGACACAAGCTTTAACAGCTTTAGTTCAGAAAAAGACTGTTGATTCAACATGGTTGAATATTTTTACAAAAGGTATTTTCTGTAACTTCTTTATTAATATTGGTATTTTCATCTCTATGCAATTCAAAGGCGGCTTAACAAAGGCATTCTTTATAGCTTGTGGTGTCGTGGTCTTTGTATACATGGGATATGAGCACGTTGTGTTCAATGCAGGTCTATATGCAGGTATGGTATTCTTTAACCTTGATGCAGTTTCATGGTTACACGTTTTAAAAAATATCGTTTTTGCTTTCTTAGGTAACTTTGTCGGTGGCGGTATTTTTGTAGGTCTCGTTTATGCTTTCTTAAATGGTAAGCGTAATCGTTTAGAGCAACAATAATTAAGATGTAGTGATTAAATAGCGTAACAATGAATCATTCTTCCAAACCATTCATGAATTTGAATGGTTTTTTTACGTTGAGAGAGTAATTTTTAATAAGTTTTATGAGAGTATTGGTGTATTCAGATGAAGCATACTTTCTAACATGTGATAAATTTATTGATACACTTTGATGGATATTTATTTTAAAAATAAAATATGGTTAAATCATTTAAAAAAGAGTGGGGATTAATATGACAAAAAATGATGATTCGACTCGCAAGTGAACAAGATGCAGAAAAATTGCAACAACTCATGCATGAAGCATTTACGCCTCTAAGAGAACTAGGTATTGATTGGCCTTCAGTTAATGCTAATTTAGATGCTGTTAAAGAAAATATAGATAAAAATACTACATTTGTCATGACAATTGATGATGAAATTATATCTACGATTACGGTTAGATATCCTTGGGGAAGTGTGAAAAGTATTTCGGGCTATCCTTTTGTCTGGTGGTTTGCGACAAATCCTGAGTATGAAGGGAAAGGCTATGGTAGCCAATTACTTACTTATGTTGAAGAAGCATTTTTGCGAGATACGTTAAAGTCAGCGGCAGTTACTTTAGGTACATCTGCAAGATTGCATCCGTGGTTACTTAAAATTTATGAAAAAAGAGGTTATGAAATATACAGCGAACATGAAAATGATGATGGCGATTTAGGTGTGATCATGCGCAAAGTATTGATACCCGAGCGCTTTGACGAAACAATATTAGGCCAACCACCATTTTAAGATAATAATATACACTACAAGCGACCGATATATTAATGCTTGCTCAAATAAATGTTGAGTAGGGATTCATATATCGGTCGCTTTTTTGATTTAACAAAAAGGGAAAATGTATAAGGAATATGCATGACTACAGGCATCAGGGAATTCCCTGATTTTACATTATAATGTGATTCTTTTCACAAAAACAAAATGATTTGGTATACAATACGTGTGAAAGGGTTGGTAAATGTGAATGGGAATATCATTGTTGCACATGGCATGAGGCACGGACGACAGAATCAAGCGTTAGAAGCATTTATTTCTGAATTAGTAAAAGATGATATACATCACTATGATATTGCGTTTTTAGAAAGTGAGCATCAGGATTTAGAGACGGTAATGACGACGTTGATTCAAAGTGGGGTTGACCATTTTAAAATTGTACCATTGCTAATCTTTAGTGCAATGCATTATCTCAAGGATATACCGAATATCGTTCATGAAATGAAACGACGGTATCCAGACATAAAGGTAGAAGTAAGCGAGCCACTTGGCACACATCCTTTAATGAGACGATTAATTGAACAACGTATTTGTGACGCATTAGCAGGTGAAGAACAACAAGTTGGAGTTATGGTTGTTGCACACGGCAATATTAATGGAAAGTTTACTAAGGCACACGAAGAGTTACAAATATGCACTCAAAATTTGCAAATTAGCAAGCCGACATATGCGAGAACGCTATATGGAGAGATTAGTTTTACACATGATTTAGAAAGCATCTCGAAACGGTATCAAAAATTGATTGTCGTACCATTATTTTTATACGACGGAAGGCTTGTTAACAAAGTGAAGCAGCAAATGAATGACATGGTTATTAATACAGATATACACATCACACCTTCAATTAACTTCGACCCAATTTTAAAGCAAATCATTAACGATAGATTAGAAAGCTTAATGATTCCGATGAAAATATAAAAGCACTAACGAAAAATTAATACCTTTTTTTGAAATAAATATTATGGAGTAAAGGGGCATATTTTATGGCAAAGCAAAAACTAGTAATGATTGGTAACGGTATGGCGGGCATTCGAACAATCGAAGAAATATTAGAGCGCGCCAACGATTTATATGATATTACGGTAATAGGTAAAGAACCTTATCCAAACTATAACCGCATCATGCTTTCAAATATTTTACAAAATAAAATGACAGTTGAAGAAACAATTATGAATCCATATGAGTGGTATGAGGAACATGGTATCGAGTTAATTACAAATGATCCTGTAATTGAAGTAGATAGAGCAAATCAATCAGTTACTACTGCAAATGGTATTGAAGTATCATACGATAAATTGATTTTTGCGACAGGTTCTAAAGCATTCGTCATTCCAGTTCCAGGTTCGACATTACCGAGTGTAATTGGTTGGAGAACGATTGATGATACTGAACAAATGATGAACATTGCGAAGACTAAAAAGAAAGCAATTGTAATTGGTGGAGGCTTACTAGGTTTAGAGTGTGCACGTGGTTTATTAGATCAAGGTATGGAAGTAACGGTGTTACATTTAGCTGAATGGTTGATGGAAATGCAGCTAGACCGTAAAGCTGGAAATATGCTTAAAGCAGATCTAGAAAAGCAAGGTATGAAGTTTGAAATGCAAGCCAACACAACTGAAATCTTAGGAGAAGATGATGTTGAGGGTGTTAAATTGGCTGATGGACGCGAGATTCCGGCAGACTTAGTTGTTATGGCAGTAGGTATACGACCATACACAGAAGTAGCCAAAGAATCAGGTCTAGATGTTAATCGTGGTATTGTTGTCAATGATGTGATGCAAACAAGTGATAGCAATGTATATGCAGTTGGTGAATGTGCAGAACATAACGGCAAAGTTTATGGACTCGTTGCACCACTATATGAACAAGGTAAAGTATTAGCTGATCATTTAACAAATAAAGAAACGAACGGATACAAGGGATCAACAACATTTACGTCATTAAAAGTTTCTGGGTGTGACTTGTATAGTGCTGGTCAAATTGTAGAAAATGCAGAAATTAAAGGTATTGAAATATTTAATAGTGTTGATAATAACTATAAAAAAATCTTTTTAAAAGACGGTAATGTAGTTGGTGCAGTACTATATGGTGATATCGATGATGGTTCACGCTTTTATAACATGATGAAAAAAGGTGAATCCACTGAAGATTACACACTTGTATCATTGCTTACTAAAGGTGGAGAAGAGGCATCGCTATCAATTGCTGATATGGCTGATGATGAAACAATTTGTGGTTGTAATGGTGTTGATAAAGGTACTATAGTAAATGCGATTACGGAAAATGGCTTTACAACAGTTGAAGAAGTAACGGCTAAAACAAAAGCGGGGAATTCATGTGGTAAATGTAAACCGCAAATTGCTCAAATATTGCAGCACACTTTAGGAGATGACTTTGTTGCCGCAAAACCTGCTGGTATATGTGGTTGCACTGATTTGACACGCGATCAAATTGTAACGCAAATAAGAGCGAAAGGTTTAAAAACATCTAAAGAAGTTCGACATGTTTTAAACTTTAAAAACAAAGGTGGATGTCCAAAATGTCGACCTGCGATTAACTATTATTTGAATATGGTTTATCCACATGATCATGAAGATGAAAGAGAATCAAGATTTGCTAACGAACGTTACCATGCGAATATTCAAAATGATGGTACATTTTCTGTTATACCTCAAATGCGTGGGGGTGTTACAGATGCAGACCAACTGATTCGTCTAGGAGAAGTGGCTAAGAAATATCATGTGCCACTAGTTAAAGTGACAGGTTCGCAACGTGTTGGTTTGTATGGAGTTAAAAAAGAAGAATTACCAAATATATGGGAAGACCTAGGTATGCGTTCAGCATCAGCTTATGGTAAGAAAACTCGCTCAGTTAAAAGTTGTGTTGGTAAAGAGTTTTGTCGATTTGGTACGCAATACACGACACGACTTGGCATTCGTTTAGAAAAAACATTTGAATACATCGATACACCTCATAAATTCAAAATGGGTGTATCAGGCTGCCCAAGAAGTTGTGTTGAATCAGGTGTTAAAGATTTTGGTATTATCTCAGTTGAAAATGGATTCCAAATCTATATCGGTGGTAATGGTGGTACAGAAGTTGAAAAAGCTGAATTTTTAACAACTGTAGAAACAGAAGATGAAGTAATCAAATTATGTGGTGCTTTGATGCAATATTATCGCGAAACAGGTATATATGCTGAAAGAACAGCGCCATGGTTAAGAAGACTTGGATTTGAAAATGTAAAAGAAGTCTTACTTGACCCAGAAAGACAAAATGAACTATTTGAACGCATTATGGATGCTAAAAAAGCAGTCGAAGCTGAACCTTGGGAAGCAATAACTAGCAATGCGCAAGCACGTAAAATTTTTGAAGTGGAGAAGGTGTAATACATGGAAACAAAAGAAAAAATTAAAGTGACAACTATAGATGAATTAACACCCCTAATTGGAAAAAAGGTTATTGTCAAAGACAAAGAGGTAGGATTGTTTTTAACAGAAAGTGGCAAAATTCATGCGATTCACAATATCTGTCCACACAAACAAGGACCATTGTCTGAAGGGACAGTGAGTGGGGAATATGTATTTTGCCCGCTCCACGATCAAAAAATTGATTTAAATACAGGTATTGTTCAAGAACCTGATGAAGGTTGTGTAGATGTTTATGAGGTAGAAGTTACAGACGGGAACGTATATATATGTCTGTAGAGGAATATGGCAAGGTTTACTTGATAGGTGCGGGCCCAGGTAATCCGAATTATTTGACTAAAAAGGCTGAGCGTTTAATACGTGAAGCGGATGTCATTCTATATGATCGATTAGTGAATCCGTTAATTTTACAATATGCGAATTTGACTACTGAAATTATCGATGTTGGTAAAAAGCCGTATGCAAAACATATTCAGCAAGAAAAAATAAATGACTGTATCGTGGAAGCAGCGCGTCGATATAACAAGGTTGTTAGACTTAAAGGTGGCGATCCAGCGATATTTGGTCGTGTGCAAGAAGAAGTCGACACACTAAATGAACATCATATTGCGTTTGAAATTGTACCAGGGGTGACATCAGCGAGCGCAGCAGTTGCTACTATGCAGACAGGTTTGACAATGCGTACAGTTGCTAAAAGTGTGACATTTTCTACAGGTCACTTTAAAGATTCAGAAGAAAATGAAGTGGATGTCAATTCCTTAGTGAATGGTGGCACGTTAGCAATTTATATGGGGGTAAAACGTTTAGGGAAAATTATCACACAGATACAACAATACACAGATATTGATTACCCGATAGCGATTGTCTTTCAAGCATCGTGTTTTAACGAGTTTGTTGTTAAGGGGCGTTTAAGTAATATTATTTCAAAATTGCAACACTATTCAATTGAGGCGAAACCAGGTATATGTATTATTGGGGAAGTTGTTGGTTATACTGAAAATGTCTCAACAACTTCTAATCCGACTCAGCAATTTTATGTAGTAAGTGGTTCTAAACATGACGCCCTTATGCTCTGTGAACATTTATATGACGAAGGTTATGGCTGTTTGCTAAACCCAAATAATACATCGAATGGCACATATCATTCGTCGCAATATGATTACTATGATGCATTTATTAAGCAGCAAGAAAATGTAACATATATTTCAACCGATCGTGCAGATGCTAATACAGTGTTATGTCACTAATTTAAAAAAATAAATGAATAAGTAAGGTTTCAACCGAGAGAATATATTCGTGTTGAAGCCTTATTTGTCGTTGTGCCAAATTTGAACGATTTAGATTGGCAATAAGCACGACCATACATGATTGTGTATTATTTCAATGAAATCCCGTTATTGATAGGGAAATTCCTTAAGTAATTAGGTGATTCCCTAATATTTTATGTTTGTGAAAAAATGTACAATCTAATTAAAGCAATAGTCTTGGGCATTTTAAAGTATTTAAAAACACGACATCTACACATCGTATTTTTATACGTAGGAGGATATAAATATGGGAAAATTTGGATTGAATTTCTTTAAGCCAACAGAAAAATTTAATGGGAATTGGTCGATCCTAGAAAGTAAAAGTAGAGAATGGGAAAAAATGTACAGAGAACGTTGGAGCCACGATAAAGAAGTAAGAACAACACATGGTGTTAACTGTACAGGCTCATGTTCTTGGAAAGTATTTGTGAAAAATGGTGTGATTACCTGGGAAAATCAACAAACTGACTATCCAAGTTGTGGTCCGGATATGCCTGAATACGAACCGAGAGGATGTCCACGAGGTGCGTCATTCTCTTGGTATGAATACAGTCCGCTTCGAATCAAATATCCATATATTCGTGGAAAACTCTGGGATTTATGGAGTGAAGCATTAGAAGAAAACAATGGTAATCGCGTTGCTGCATGGGCGTCTATTGTTGAAAATGAAGACAAAGCCAAACAATATAAGCAAGCCCGAGGTATGGGAGGGCACGTGCGTTCAAATTGGAAAGACGTTACAGAGATAATCGCAGCACAATTACTGTATACAATAAAAAAATATGGTCCAGATCGAATCGCAGGATTTACACCTATTCCAGCGATGTCAATGATTAGTTATGCAGCAGGTGCTCGATTCATCAATTTGCTTGGTGGTGAAATGCTTAGTTTTTATGACTGGTATGCAGATTTACCACCTGCCTCTCCACAAATTTGGGGAGAGCAAACAGATGTGCCTGAATCAAGCGACTGGTATAACGCATCATACATTATTATGTGGGGGTCTAATGTACCTTTAACACGTACTCCGGATGCACATTTTATGACTGAAGTCCGCTATAAAGGTACAAAAGTCATTTCAGTAGCACCAGATTACGCAGAAAATGTGAAATTTGCAGATAACTGGCTAGCACCGAATCCTGGTTCAGATGCTGCAATTGCACAAGGAATGACGCATGTTATTTTACAAGAACATTATGTTAATCAACCTAATGAACGCTTTATAAATTACGCTAAACAATATACAGATATGCCGTTTCTTATCATGCTGGATGAAGATGAAAATGGATATAAAGCGGGTCGATTTTTAAGAGCGAGTGACTTAGGTCAAACAACAGAGCAAGGCGAATGGAAGCCAGTTATTCATGATGCAATCAGCGATAGTTTAGTAGTACCTAATGGCACAATGGGTCAACGTTGGGAAGAAGGTAAGAAGTGGAACTTAAAACTAGAAACAGAAGATGGTTCTAAAATTAACCCTACATTATCAATGGCAGAAGGTGGATACGAATTAGAAACAATTCAATTCCCATACTTTGATAGTGATGGAGATGGGATATTCAATCGTCCAATTCCAACTCGACAAGTCACTTTAGCAAATGGTGACAAAGTCCGTATTGCTACAATTTTTGACTTAATGGCAAGTCAATATGGCGTGCGTCGTTTTGATCATAAATTAGAATCAAAAGGATACGACGATGCAGAATCAAAATATACACCTGCTTGGCAAGAAGCCATTTCAGGCGTAAAACAAAGTGTTGTCATTCAAGTAGCGAAAGAATTTGCGCAAAACGCTATCGATACTGAAGGGCGTTCAATGATTATCATGGGTGCGGGTATTAACCATTGGTTTAACTCAGATACGATTTATCGTTCAATCTTAAACTTAGTTATGTTATGTGGCTGTCAAGGTGTGAATGGTGGCGGTTGGGCTCACTATGTGGGACAAGAAAAATGTCGTCCGATTGAAGGATGGAGTACTGTCGCATTTGCGAAAGACTGGCAAGGACCACCACGTTTGCAAAACGGAACAAGTTGGTTCTATTTTGCAACAGACCAATGGAAATATGAAGAGTCAAATGTAGATCGTTTAAAATCTCCATTAGCTAAAACAGAGGAGTTAAAGCATCAACATCCAGCTGATTATAATGTTTTAGCAGCTAGACTTGGTTGGTTACCATCATATCCACAATTTAATAAAAATAGTTTGTTGTTTGCAGAAGAAGCTAAAGATGAAGGTATAGATTCAAATGAAGCAATTTTAAAACGAGCGATAAATGAAGTTAAGTCAAAACAAACGCAATTTGCGATAGAAGATCCGGATTTGAAAAAGAATCATCCGAAATCACTGTTTATATGGCGCTCAAATCTAATCTCAAGTTCTGCAAAAGGTCAAGAATACTTTATGAAGCATTTACTTGGCACAAAATCAGGGTTATTAGCTACACCAAATGAAAATGAAAAGCCAGAAGAAATTACGTGGCGTGAGGAAACAACAGGGAAATTAGATTTAGTCGTTTCTTTAGATTTCAGAATGACAGCAACACCTTTATATTCTGACATTGTTTTGCCAGCAGCGACTTGGTATGAGAAGCATGATTTGTCATCTACAGATATGCATCCATATGTACATCCTTTTAATCCAGCTATTGATCCATTATGGGAATCGCGTTCAGACTGGGATATTTATAAAACGTTGGCAAAAGCATTTTCAGAAATGGCAAAAGACTATTTACCTGGAACGTTTAAAGATGTTGTGACAACTCCGCTTAGTCATGATACAAAGCAAGAAATTTCAACACCATACGGCGTAGTGAAAGATTGGTCGAAGGGTGAAATTGAAGCGGTACCTGGACGTACAATGCCTAACTTTGCAATTGTAGAACGCGACTACACTAAAATTTACGACAAATATGTCACGCTTGGTCCTGTACTTGAAAAAGGGAAAGTTGGAGCACATGGTGTAAGTTTCGGTGTCAGTGAACAATATGAAGAATTAAAAAGTATGTTAGGTACGTGGAGTGATACAAATGATGATTCTGTGAGAGCGAATCGTCCACGTATTGATACAGCACGTAATGTAGCTGATGCAATACTAAGTATTTCATCTGCTACGAATGGTAAATTATCACAAAAATCATATGAAGATCTCGAAGAACAAACTGGAATGCCGTTAAAAGATATTTCTAGCGAACGCGCTGCTGAGAAAATTTCGTTTTTAAATATAACTTCACAACCACGAGAAGTAATACCGACAGCAGTATTCCCAGGTTCAAATAAACAAGGTCGACGATATTCACCATTTACAACGAATATAGAACGTCTAGTACCTTTTAGAACATTAACAGGACGTCAAAGTTATTATGTGGATCACGAAGTTTTCCAACAATTTGGAGAGAGCTTACCAGTATATAAACCGACATTGCCGCCAATGGTATTTGGGAATAGAGATAAGAAAATTAAAGGTGGTACAGATGCTTTGGTACTGCGTTATTTAACGCCTCATGGAAAATGGAATATACACTCAATGTATCAAGATAATAAGCATATGTTGACACTATTTAGAGGTGGTCCAACGGTTTGGATATCAAATGAAGATGCTGAAAAACACGATATCCAAGATAATGATTGGCTAGAAGTGTATAACCGTAATGGTGTTGTAACGGCAAGAGCAGTTATTTCGCATCGTATGCCTAAAGGTACAATGTTTATGTATCATGCACAAGATAAACATATTCAAACGCCTGGGTCAGAAATTACAGATACACGTGGTGGTTCACACAACGCGCCGACTAGAATCCATTTGAAACCAACACAACTAGTCGGAGGATACGCACAAATTAGTTATCACTTTAATTATTATGGACCAATTGGGAACCAAAGGGATTTATATGTAGCAGTTAGAAAGATGAAGGAGGTTAATTGGCTTGAAGATTAAAGCGCAAGTTGCGATGGTATTAAATTTAGATAAATGCATAGGATGCCATACGTGTAGTGTGACATGTAAAAACACTTGGACAAATCGTCCAGGTGCTGAGTACATGTGGTTCAACAACGTAGAAACGAAGCCAGGTGTAGGGTATCCGAAACGTTGGGAAGACCAAGAACACTACAAAGGTGGTTGGGTACTAAATCGTAAAGGGAAACTTGAATTAAAATCTGGAAGTAGAATTTCAAAAATTGCTTTAGGTAAAATTTTTTATAACCCAGATATGCCATTAATTAAAGATTATTATGAGCCATGGAACTATAATTATGAACATTTAACAACTGCGAAATCAGGGAAGCATTCGCCAGTTGCTAGAGCGTATTCAGAAATTACAGGGGATAACATTGAAATTGAATGGGGACCTAACTGGGAAGATGACTTAGCAGGTGGTCATGTTACAGGTCCAAAAGATCCTAACATCCAAAAAATAGAAGAAGATATTAAATTCCAATTTGACGAAACTTTTATGATGTATTTACCACGTTTATGTGAACATTGCTTGAATCCAAGTTGCGTTGCATCGTGTCCTTCAGGTGCTATGTATAAACGTGATGAAGATGGCATTGTATTAGTTGACCAAGACGCATGTCGTGGATGGCGTTACTGTATGACAGGTTGTCCATATAAGAAAGTTTACTTCAATTGGAAAACGAACAAAGCTGAAAAATGTACTTTCTGTTTCCCGAGAATCGAGGCGGGTATGCCTACGGTATGCTCTGAAACTTGTACAGGACGTATGCGTTACTTAGGTGTTTTATTATATGATGCAGATCGAGTTCATGAAGCGGCTTCAGCAGTAGACGAGAAAGATTTATACGAAAAACAATTAGATATATTCTTAAACCCATTTGACGAAGAAGTCATTGCTCAAGCTGAAAAAGATGGTATTGGTTATGATTGGATTGAAGCTGCACAAAACTCTCCAATTTATAAGTTAGCAATTGAATATAAACTTGCATTTCCGTTACATCCTGAATTTAGAACGATGCCGATGGTTTGGTATTGCCCACCACTTAGCCCAATTATGAGCTATTTTGAAGGTAAAAATACAACTCAAAATCCAGATGCGATTTTCCCAGCCATTGAAGAAATGCGTTTACCTATTGAATACTTAGCTAATATTTTCACTGCAGGAGATACAGAGCCAGTAAAAGGAGCCCTACAACGTATGGCAATGATGAGAAGTTATATGAGATCTCAAGTTACTCAACAGCCATTTGACACGTCTCGATTAGAGCGATTAGGTATAACCGAGCGCCAAACTAAAGACATGTATCGTTTATTAGGACTAGCCAAATATGAAGATCGATTTGTTATTCCAACATCACACAAAGAAACCTATTTAGATACGTATCACGCACAAGGTAGTACAGGATACAATTACGGCGGCGAGCATTTTGGAGATAACTGTGAAGGCTGTGGCGTTGCAGTAGGTTCAGGGAAAACTGGTCAAGAAATTTATAATGAGAATTTCTATGGAGGGATTTTCCGTGATTAATTTCGATAATTTTAAAAAATATCAAGAAAGTTTTGGATATATGGCACAACAGTTATGCTTTCCAGAAAAATTAACTTTTCATCCAAAAACTTTTGAAGAAACAATTTCGACAGATCATCCAGCATATGAAGATTTAGTAGCATTTAGAAATGTAATGATGACATTTTCATTATCAGAAATCAAAGCGATTTATACAGATACATTTGATTTTACGAAAAAAGCACCATTATATATGACGTATAACAAATTTGATACGCAAAAAGAACGTGGGCAAATGTTAGCTAAATTAAAGGTATTATATGAAATGTTTGGACTAGAAATGGTAGATAATGAACTTTCTGATTATCTACCGTTGATGCTTCAATTTTTGCAAGTGGCAGAATGGCGAAATGATCCAAGAGCTGAAGAGAATATTCAATTAATCATTATGATTATTGAGGATGGAACATATGTGATGGCGAATGCACTTGGTGAAGATAACAATCCATATGCCTATGTGATTCAAGCACTTAGAAAAACATTGAAATTATGTTTGACATCACCAAAAGGAGTGAAACATCATGCTTAATCAGTTTTTATGGGTTATATTTCCGTATTTATGTTTAGTTGTCTTTGTCGCAGGTCATATTGCACGTTATCGTTATGATAAATTTTCTTGGACAGCTAAATCTAGTGAACTAATAGAAAGAAAAAGATTGATGTGGGGAAGTTTATTATTTCACTTAGGTATTATTCCAGTGTTTTTTGGACACGTAGTTGGATTGTTAATACCGAAATCATGGATGGATGCAGTGGGTGTGTCTGAGCATTTATATCATATAGGCGCTGTTTATATTGGTAGCATCTTTGGTATAATAACTTTGATAGGGATGTTTTTATTAACAGCGAGACGTGTTACTACGAAAAGTATTCGAAGATTAAGTTCAGCGTCGGATATATTTGTAAATTTCTTATTATTACTTATCGTATTTATGGGATGTTACGCAACATTAGTAACCAATATACAACATCCAGATTTTAACTACAGAACTTCATTATCAATTTGGTTTAGACAATTATTTATGTTAAAACCAGATGCGTCATTGATGAGTGGTGTGCCGATTGCATTTAAAATGCATATATTGTTAGGTTTCACTATTATGGCTTGTTGGCCATTTACACGTTTGGTGCATGTTTGGAGTGTACCTTTGACATATATAAATCGCAGATATATTATTTACCGTAAGAATAAAGTGTAAGCATAAGAGGTGAAAGGATTTGACACCAGAAGCAATAATTGAAGATCGTAGATTTCAAGAGACATTAGATAAAATACGCAAAGAAGAGGGTTATGATTTTGCGGCAATCGCTTTCTATGAATCTAACAAACCATCATCTCCAATAAAATGGCACTATGTTTCAGGTAATAAAAATAATCGATTTAAATTGATTATTTTAAGAAAAGGTCGTGGATTAGCTGGAACTGTTATGAAAACAGGAAAGCGTATGGTAATAGCCAATGTTGGTTTAGCTTTAGGGCCTGAAGAAAAGATTGACTATCCAATTTTATTGAGCGAATCATTAACAGCAGTTTTAGCAGTGCCGCTTTGGTATAAGAATCAAGTGTATGGCGTACTATTATTTGGTCAAAGAGATGGTCGTCCTTTACCAAAAATATTTGATAATGATGATATTCAACGTAAGTTTGGTATTTTCAATGATGATAAATAATGAGATGAATTAGGGTGTAAGTCATGATTAATGAGGACAGTATACAGTTAGATACTTTATTGAAAAAATATTATGAGCATTCAATCGAAAAGATAGTTTTTGCTGATGATAACGGCAAAATTATTGCAATGAATGATGCTGCTAAAGATATATTATCTGAAGAAGATAATTACAGTGCTGTGGCGAATGCGATTTGTCACAGATGTGAAGGGTATACAAATGCCTATGATGTACAATCATGTAAAGACTGTTTCTTAGAATCGATGCAAGTACAAGCTACGAATTTCCAAGTATTTATGAAGACGAAAGATCAAAAAGTGATGCCATTTACAGCAACATATCAGTTGATTGATCAAGACAGGGGAATTCATGCATTTACGCTTCAAAATGTTTCATCACAAATTGAACAGCAAGAGAAATTACATCAACAACGTATGATGCGTAAAACAATCTCAGCCCAAGAAAATGAAAGAAAGCGAATTTCTAGAGAGTTACATGATAGTGTGATTCAAGAAATGCTCAATGTAGATGTTCAATTGAGATTATTAAAATATCAAGAAGATACAACTAAGCTTTTGGAAGACGCAGAAAATATTGAATATATTGTCGCTAAATTAATTGATGATATACGTAATATGTCGGTTGAATTAAGACCCGCTTCTTTGGATGATCTAGGCCTTGAAGCAGCTTTTAAATCATATTTTAAACAGTTTGAAGAAAATTATGGAATAAAAATCATATATACATCAAATATTAAAAATACCCGCTTTGATAGTGATATTGAAACGGTTGTTTATCGAGTAGTACAAGAAGCTATTCTAAATGCGTTGAAATACGCTGATGTAAATGAAATAAATGTAGGTATCCGTCAAACTGGGCGCCATTTGGTAGCAGAAGTGATAGATGCGGGAAATGGTTTTGATCCAAGTTCTAAGCCTAAAGGTTCTGGACTCGGTTTATATGGAATGAATGAGCGAGCTGAGTTAGTCAGCGGTAGCGTCAATATTGAAACGAAAATTGGTGAGGGTACCAATGTTACATTGAACATTCCAATTTGAAACATACATTGGGGGAATAAAATTGAAAATAGTCATTGCCGATGATCACGCTGTTGTCCGTACGGGGTTCTCTATGATTTTAAATTATCAAAATGATATGGAAGTTGTTGCAACGGCTGCAGATGGCGTCGAAGCTTACCAAAAAGTAATGGAATATAAACCTGATGTGTTACTAATGGATTTAAGTATGCCACCAGGTGAGTCAGGTCTTATCGCTACGAGTAAAATTGCTGACAGTTTTCCAGAAACTAAAATTTTAATATTAACCATGTTTGATGATGAGGAGTATTTGTTCCATGTGTTGCGTAATGGTGCGAAAGGTTACATATTGAAAAATGCACCTGATGAACAATTATTGTTAGCTATTCGAACTGTATATAAAGGTGAAACATATGTAGATATGAAACTTACAACATCTTTAGTGAATGAATTTGTATCTAATTCAAATCAGGACACTGCAAACACAACAGATCCTTTTAAAATCTTATCAAAACGAGAACTAGAAATATTGCCACTTATTGCCAAAGGTTACGGGAATAAAGAAATTGCAGAGAAATTATTTGTATCTGTGAAAACAGTAGAAGCACATAAGACGCATATTATGACAAAGCTTGGCTTAAAGAGTAAACCTGAGCTAGTTGAATATGCATTGAAAAAGAAATTATTAGAGTTTTAGAGTTTGAAATTAATATAATTCAGTATAAAAGCGCGAGAGGAAATGATTATCTTCTGGCGCTTTTGTATGTTTCGAAATATATTTTTTTATAAATCGAATGGAACCTAATCCTTTCTCCTTTCGGTAACCTTTACTAATTCGCTTTGCAAAGGTATAACTTTTAATATAGTTATTGATTTAGAGAATAAATGATTAGTTTTCTACTTTGAACAATTATTTTAGTTGGTGTATTCAGTGTTGTAGCATCTGTATGAGGATTAAAAATTGTCGCTCTTATTCACATTGCTCAAAAAATAATTAACAGCTTCTGAAATGTATGATGCTAAATTTTGATTATCATATGAATTAAAGTAATCTTTGAAACGCGTATCATCTTCATATGTTTTAGCAATACAGCATAATGTTTCATCATCAAAATCAGCGATAGTGTTCATAAATGCCTTCCACTCAAATACGAGATCACTACAATCTTGGATTGGATAATGACTCAAAGACATATGATTAAATTTATTGAAGATAGTTGTCAATTTATGTCTGATATCCTGCGATTGTAAGCTGTCTTTACGTCTAATAAATGATTGATATGCTTTCGTATGACCATATTTTATAGATGCTTCTTTATCATATTGTGACTGTAGTGTCTTATTTAAAATGCTGGTATCTATTAGAGAGTGTCCGTTAATAAATTCACATACAGAGCGTCTAATTAATTGTAAGTCTGAAATCTTTTTATCTAACTTGCTTACTTGCTCTGATAATAACTTTCGCAATTGTTCATTATCATATGAAATGTATTGTTTTATTTTAGCGATATCAAAATCAAAAGACTTGAGTATTAAAATCTTTTGTAATTTTTCTAAGTCTTGCTGTTTATAAACGCGATAATTTTTATCATTTTTATCTGGAACTAATAATCCTATTTCATCGTAATAATGTAAAGTTCTTTTAGTTACACCTGTAATTTCAATAATATCTTTTAAAGTGTATGTGTATGCCAAAATTCAGTCACCTCATTTATTATTTTTTGTGCTGGAAGTGTTGTGGCAACTTCAATAGGTATGTTTGTTTTTTGTAAAAAGTATTTTACCAAGTGATAGCCACATGCATACCCGGCAGCATGAGATAAGCCAACGATAGGCCTACCTTGAAGTTTATTAATATCATCACCATAGAGATAAGGCATCGATTCAAATATATGCTTTAAATGTAAATGATTATAAATAGTATTTTTAATTTTTACGTTATCACGACTCCAATTAGTATTTGTTACCCACGGTCCAATATGCGCTTTACCATACAATGATTCTACATAGTTTTCAGCTAATCCTTCTGCAATAATCAATTCAATCAAACTTCCGCCATCCCAATCAATAATATTGATAGCGCATATTATGATTTACTTCATGTGCAATTAAGCTTTTCATAGAATTAATTGTACTTGTACTCGGCACTAAATAAATCATAATATAACCTGGTATGCCACCATCACCACCGCGATTTTTATTTAGATACATAAGTGGTTTTTGGCTATCTCCAAGTAATACTGTGAAATGATAGTTAGAAACTTGAAATGAGATACTATAATTTGAAAATTGATCTATAGCAACTTTTAAATATTTTTCGCAATTACTCCAGAAATCATTATTCAGGTATTGTATTGACATTTGGTCAGTTTCAACCAGTTCTTTGGGAGACTTTTGAAATGCATCTAAAAATTGAATCGCACTCATTGTTTGTTTGTCATCATTATAAATAGGCATATGTTGTACCTCAAATTTCTTTTTAAAAGGTACTAATATTTCTTTAGTGAAAATTGAATCACGGTCGTTTATTGGTGCCTTGAGTATATTCTTATAGACGGAATCTGATCTAATAATATTGATTTTATACATGATAAACCTCCTTATGTTGTCAGCATAAAGGATAACGTAACGTGATTTTCAAGCAGTAATTGTAACTAATTGAAAAAAATAAGAAAAGTATGTGAGTGTTCCTAAATAATATGATTAAAATGATGGCGAATAAGTGTCTAAAAGCATCTTAAAGGGACATTGTATAGGGTAAATCACTTCATAAATAAGGGAAAATCCTTATGTTCACTTTTTCACAATCATAATAAAATATATATGTAGTCAATACTTTGTCTATATTGAATGATTTCATATAAATGAAAGCATTTTTAAATAACATTGACCTCTAATATATAGGCAGAGTATTGATATCTATTAAAAAATAAATGATTTTGGTGAAGGTGAAACGTATGTACAAAACAAAAGGTGGCTTTCAACTTACATTACAGACATTAAGTTTAGTGGTTGGGTTTATGGCTTGGAGTATAATTGCGCCATTAATGCCCTTTATTAAACAAGATGTCAATGTTACTGAAGGTCAAATATCAATCATTTTAGCGATACCAGTTATTTTGGGATCGGTGCTCCGTGTGCCATTTGGTTATCTAACAAACATTGTTGGCGCTAAATGGGTATTCTTTACTAGTTTTATCGTATTGTTATTCCCGATATTTTTCTTAAGCCAAGCACAAACACCGGGTATGTTAATGGCGTCAGGATTTTTCCTTGGTGTAGGTGGTGCAATTTTCTCAGTTGGTGTTACATCAGTTCCTAAATATTTCCCTAAAGAAAAAGTAGGTCTAGCAAATGGTATTTATGGTATGGGAAATATCGGTACAGCAGTTTCTTCATTTTTAGCACCGCCAATTGCGGGTATTATTGGTTGGCAAACAACTGTTAGAAGTTACTTAATTATTATCGCTTTATTTGCATTAATTATGTTTATATTTGGTGATACACAAGAACGTAAAATTAAAGTGCCATTAATGGCACAAATGAAAACATTATCTAAAAACTACAAATTATATTACTTAAGTTATTGGTATTTCATTACTTTTGGTGCTTTTGTAGCATTTGGTATTTTCTTACCTAACTACTTAGTAAATCATTTTGGAATTGACAAAGTAGATGCTGGTATTCGATCAGGTGTATTCATTGCGCTGGCAACATTCTTAAGACCAATAGGTGGCATTTTAGGTGATAAATTTAATGCAGTTAAAGTATTGATGATTGATTTTGTTGTTATGATTATCGGTGCCATTATTTTAGGTATTTCAGACCATATCGCATTATTCACTGTAGGCTGTTTAACAATAAGTATTTGTGCAGGTATTGGTAACGGCTTAATCTTCAAATTAGTACCATCCTACTTCTTAAATGAAGCGGGATCCGCAAATGGTATCGTATCAATGATGGGTGGTTTAGGAGGATTCTTCCCACCACTAGTAATCACGTACGTAGCTAATTTAACAGGATCAAGTCATTTAGCATTTATTTTCTTAGCGGTATTTGGATGTATTGCATTATTTACCATGCGTCATTTATACCAAAAAGAATATGGCTCATTGAAAAACGGTTGATATGTAATACATGACATTCATTTAGTTAAATACAAAGCCTTAATATCATGCGCAATATTCGTAGCATGACATTAAGGCTTTAGTAGTGTATTCATTTTAAATTTAACTATGAAATTGGAATAGATGTTGATGAAGTAGTTTCATTGCTTGGTTTGATTTTAGGCAAGGTAATGGTTAATAACCCATTTTCAAAACTAGCAGTAATATGTTGCTTATCAACAGCTTCAAAATCAAATTGACGCATTAATGATTCTAAGTTACGCTCATCTAAAATGAGTTGTTCAGATTTGTATTTTGCGCTTCTAGTAGCTTGAATAGTGAGCGTATTATTATTGAAATCGATACTAATATCTTCTTTATTTACACCTGCTAGTTCAGCTTCTAAGTAATATAATTCGTCTGTTTCATATATATTCGTTACAAATGAAGGTGTTGAAAAGTAATTAAATACTTGTTTACCTAAATCTTTAAATGTATCACTTGGATTACCGTTAAAAAAGTTTTGATTCTCGAATTGATTGAAGTTCAATATCATCACTTCCATTATAGAAATTTGTATTACAAAGCCATTATATGAGTAGTATTAAAAAAGTTAAAGTAAAAGGGGAGATAAAAAAGTAATAAATGGGTAGATTTGTGCCTGATAAGGAATCAGGGCAAAAGAACTGAGCATCGAGATTTATACAAGCAATAAAGATAATGAATAAACATAGCGATGCATACTTCTGCCCATCACCTTATGATAGGGAGTTATTTTTTGTCGGAATAGTCAAAATTTTTAGAAACAAAATTCCGCAAATTATTAATTATATCTGATGCTTCTCGTTCTGAAATGTTGAATTCATTAAAGACCTTAACAGAAATTTCAGCAAGAGGGCTTTTTATTGCTTTACCTTGTTCTGTTAGAGAAATTTGTAGGTTTCTTTCATCTTTCTCTTCACGTGTTCGAACAACGTAATCTTTCTTTTCTAATTTCTTTAGTAATGGTGTCAGTGTTCCAGAATCTAAGAATACACGTTCACCTAATTTTTTGATGTTAAGTTTTTCATCATTTTCAATCGCCATTAAAACAATGTAACCAGTATAGGTTAAATCATATTCCTTAAGATAGTTTGTGTATTTTTTAATTATTTCTTTTGAAGAAACATAAAATAAAAAACACAACTGTTTGCTAAGATAGCTGTTTTCTACATACATCCAATCACTCCTTGTTAAAATAAACAATATTATGAAGTGTAATAGTTGTCAAGTACTGATTTCATCGCAATTATTGAATTGTCTATAATTGAATTTAAATGTTAAATAATGCAAAATATATCGATATCTTAGTATTTTCATCGGTAATTACTGATATGACTGATTTTTTAAATTGAAAAAAATGTAATTGTATCATCCTTAATTGTTAAAAGTAGTCAATTATTTTGATAGATAGTAAAATAAAATTTGTTATTAAATTTTTTAAAAGCATCGTGTATGTAATTCGATTTCTATAATAATATTGAGAATAAAAAAATTTGTTACAATCTGGTAAAAACTCTTTATTAAATAAATTGATTCGTTCATACTGAATAGATAAGCAAAAAGGAGTTACATAATGAAGAAGAAAAAAAACGCGATTAAAGTTATCATTATATTATTTATTTCATTAATTGTTGCAGTAGCATTTTTCTTTGGTCTGAAAACATATCAAGGCCATAAGAATATTCAACTAATTGACAGTTACTTGGAAGAGAAAAATCTAAAAGATAAAATTAAATCAGAAAAAACAGAGTATAGTGCTAAAAAAGGTCTCTTCTATAAGGAAGTTACATTTAAAGATGAACCTGGTGTAACTTATGTTGTGCAACCAATCAGTACTAATAAAGGATTATTTGTTGAAGGCTTTGATACAGAGACTAAGAAAAGTTTGAAAACTGCAAAGCATAAATATTTTAATCAAAATTATAAACCATCAAAATAGTGTAACGTATAACTGGTGAAACAGTTTAGTGCCTTCAATTTTAATTATTTGAGGTAAACAGTTTTTGTATGGAAATTAGTGATTTTTGACATCTATAAAAGATAAATATTTTAATTTTTTATAGATAATTATCAATTTTCTGATATAATTGAGTGATGTCAGATGAAGGGGAGTTTGTACTATGGCTCTATTCAAGAGAAAAATTAGCCTACCTATGCAAGTTGTTATTGCATTAGTGTTAGGTGTTGTCGTAGGACTTTTATTATATGGACAAGAAAACGTAGCAAATTACATTAAACCATTTGGTGACGTATTTTTAAATTTAATTAAAATGATCGTTATACCAGTTGTATTTTGCTCACTAGCGCTTTCTATTTCGAACGTTGGGGAATCGAAAACTGTAGGGCGTTATGGCTGGAAAACAATTTTATACTTTGAAATTATTACAACAATCGCAATAGGTTTAGGGATTATCTTCGGTAACCTATTTAAACCAGGTGCTGGATTAGACCCAACAAAATTACCTAAAGGTGATATTTCTAAATATCAATCAACTGCACATGCAGCAGAACAATCTACATATGGAAATCATTTTATTGATACCATTGTACATATTATTCCGACAAACTTTTTTGAAGCTTTAAATAAGGGTGAATTATTACCTATTATCTTCTTCGCAGTATTCTTTGGATTAGGATTAGCTGCTGTAGGTAAAAAAGCAGAACCAGTTAAAGAATTTTTAAGCGGATCGCTTGAAGCTGTGTTCTGGATGATTAATAAAATTTTAAAATTAGCACCACTTGGAGTGTTTGCATTCATTTGTACTACAATTATTACATTTGGTGCATCCGCATTATTACCACTATTAAAATTAGTATTAGTTGTTGTCTTTGCAATGGTGTTCTTTGTATTCGCTATACTAGGACTAGTTGCATGGATGTGTGGTATTAATATCATGAATATTATTAGAATCTTGAAAAGTGAATTGCTTTTAGCATTTTCTACATCAAGTTCGGAAGCTGTACTTCCTGTAATGATGAAGAAAATGGAAAACTTCGGTTCTCCAAAAGAAATTACTTCTTTTGTTATACCAATTGGTTATACGTTTAACTTAGACGGATCAGCACTTT
Source organism: Staphylococcus sp. EG-SA-18 (assembly GCF_017151825.1). Lineage (NCBI taxonomy): Bacteria > Bacillati > Bacillota > Bacilli > Caryophanales > Staphylococcaceae > Staphylococcus > Staphylococcus sp. EG-SA-18. Next base: position 82,534 of record NZ_JACYVY010000055.1, on the reverse strand, counting down.
ATCAATCTATTGCAGCATTATTCGTTGCACAGATGTATGGAATGCACTTAACATTATCAGAGCAAATTGTGTTGATGTTAACATTAATGATTACGTCTAAAGGTATGGCGGCAGTACCAGGAACTTCAATCGTTGTTTTATTAACAACATTAGGTGCCATGGGCTTACCGGCACAAGGTTTAGCATTAATTATTGGTGTTGACCGTATCTTAGATATGGTACGTACATGTGTAAACGTTATTGGTAACGCATTATCAACAATCGTTATAGCTAAATGGGAAAACGTATATGACAAAGCAAAAGGTCAAGAATATTTAAAATCAATTTAAAAAATACTATCTGACATTTAAAGCCCCTTACAACCTTTGGTTGTTAGGGGCTTTTATGCATGCGCAAAAGCGCAGGCGAACCGAAAATAGACTGACACAGTAATTCTTAAAAAGCAGCAGTAAGATGATTCCAAATTGGAAATCAACTTACCGCTGCTTTTACTCGTATATACCTTGATGGCAACTAAAATTTGTAATTTAAATTACAATTAGTGTTTCATGTGCATTTTGCCCATGTCATGAATTTTCATCATTAAACCGTGAGGGACGTCATCATGGTCAACTTTTTTAACTTTAACAATTTTATCTGAATCTGCTAATTTATAAACAATTACAAAATCACCTTTTTTAACTTTAACATCTGAATCTGAAGGTAATTTAACATTTTTTTCAATGCTTTCATCTTTTTCACTAATCATTTTTTCAATAGTAGTATTATCTTTCATAATTCCATAGTATGTATCTTTCTTTCCGCCAGTCATCATCATGATTACTAATACAATACATACAATTAACATGATGGCGATTAAACTAATACCAAGACCAAAACCTTTTTTCTTTTTCATGGTTCATCAATCTCCTTAAATGTAGTTAATTCTGTTATACCTAAAAGTGCAACAGTTTGCAAATGCAGTATTTATATTACATAAAATTAATTTAAAAAGACACACCCTAATCACGTTAAATGTGAATAAAGTGTGTCTAAAAAACAATACATTGCAAATTGAATTGTAAACATATTAAACACTTTAATTATAGCGAGTTATTTTAAGTATTTAACATTGTTATATCTAGAATTCATAAAAGTTATTTCCTATATATACTTTGTGTTATAAATCGATTTTGATAGGTGTATCTAATGATTTGTCATTCATCAATTTAACAGATTGTGGTGTCACCTTTAAAACACAAAGTTCTGGATCTTCTTTTGAACTGAAAAAGCTTTTATCTTGAGTCTCCCATAACCAATCGATTACTTTTTGATCAGTAACTACTTCTATCGTGGCTTCCATTTCAACGAAACTGCGATTTGTCGTATCATTGTAGCCTAACAAAACATATGCTGCTGGATTATCTTTAATTTCTTTGACCTTAGCAGAATGGATATTCGTTTTAGTATATAAAGTAAGACCATCATTATAAAAGACCATATATCTACTATTAGGTTTATTATTATATGCAGTTGATAATACACCAACTTTTGACGTTGCTAACACGTTTTCAATTGCTTGAATTGCTTGTGAGTTACTCATTACATATCATCTCCTTATGATATAAATAGCCTTTAACGTAAGAAACTAAACACAAGAGGACTGTTAGTATTTAGCTTGGTTTAAAGCAAATATATTTAACCTCGTCGTGATTTAACTTGAGTTCAAATGTACGACCAGTTTCTTCTTGAACTGCAAGCTCCGTTTTAGGGTAATTCGTTTTGTCTAATTCATCTAAAATTTCTTTTTCTATATAAACAAGTTGATCGCTTATTGGAAGCAAATGTTGAATTGAACCATGTTCATGATTCAATGTTTTAATAATCATCAAAGAGTCTTGAGGTAATTCATTATGGAAAATGAAATCTTGTTTTACGTCTGACATATATCGATCATTAATTTTATTGAATAATAAGAAATGGTAGTTATTATCTTTACGACTCAATACATAATTATTTGTAATTTCAATATCTTCATTAACAAAAGGTCTAAACATTTTATATAAATGCATTAATGGTAGGGGACTACCATATTTGTTGTACAAGGAAATATAATTTGAATGGTCATCTAATAATTGATAGCTAATGCCACCGCCATATCGTAATAATGCAATTAAGTGATACACTATGTCAGATAATTGAATTGGATTCTTACCATCATTAGTATATTTAAATCCGCTTACAGACAGGTTATTATATACAAATTGTGTTGATGATATACCTGAATCTAAAATAAATTTCTTATACTGTTCAAAATGAGTGTCAGTTTGATGATAGTGTTGGTTTTTAGTGATAAGATGTGTTGCAGTTTTTGAATTTTCAATATCAATAAAGTAATAATGGAATTTAAGACGCTGCATGACATCATAAACTTGTTCCACGGTTGAATAAGTTTCTAAAAAGCCATCGACTGTCACACTATATTTAATTTCTTTATTTTTGTTTTTAATTTTAAGATGACATAAATGAATTTCTTCTGCTGTCATAGAATTAGAGCAAAATACGAGCATAAATTTAACTAATTTCTTGCTTGTCTTATAGTCTTGATTGCCTTGTAAAAATGTGAGTATTAATTGCTTCATCGTTTCGAATTGTTGTGTTGATTTAATAGCGATTGCTAAACCTATATTTTTTTCGAAAAGCTTTTCAAAACATCTATTTAACAGGTTGTAATTCGTTTGGCTAATCTCAATATCGTGAATATCGTCAATGAAAACGACAGGTTTTGGTAAGTGCTCAAAGTTAATATCGTAATATTCATTGAAAATAAATTGAAATAGTTCATTGAAATTACTAAATCGAACAAATACTTTGGCACGCTGACTTCGATCTTTCGGATTAAAATCATCTATATGAATATCTGTTGTATTTGTAGCCAGTTGAGCTGTTAAATCAATTGTTGAAATTAACTCAGTGAATTGTGATACGTTATCTTGTTGGAAGTGTATTTGTGGTGGTTCAGTAATCTTGGAAACGAGTGAACGGAACTGTTTAGGACTAAAATGCAAGTAATTCTTAAATTGATTTGCAAAATTTGTATGACTGTTATAACCGGCCAATTCAGAAACAGTTGTAATAGAATGTTTTGTAGAAAGTAATAAATTGATGGCGTTAACAAGTTTAATACTTGTAAAATAATCTTTAAAATTCATACTCAAATATCGAACAAAAAGATTAGAACAATATGATTCAGAGATGTTGCAATGCATCGCTATATCTTTTAAAGACAAGTGCGCATCAATATTGTCATGAATATAGTTTACACAGTCTATGAACACCGGATTGCTTAAAGCAATATTTGGTAAATATTCATGATCTATTCTTATAAAAGCTTCTTTAAGTAAAGTGTCTATAATACTTTGACCTATATTTTTCCCCATTAAAGAAGATCTTGTTGGTGTACTGATTAAATCGGCAATTAATGACTTAATATAATTACTTGATTGTAATAAATGACGATCTAAATAACCATTAAAGAAATCATCATCTTGTTGATAAAAATAAAAAACGGGTATCATTAATTCGATTATATTTTCGCCGTGGTTAATATTATAAATATCACCATGGTTAATTAAGATAATATAATTACTTACGTCTTTGGTTTCACCATTAATCGTAATATTGAGTTTACTTGTAAGTGAAAATAGCACCATAATATTATTAATATTACGACTGGGTATTGTCGATAATGTATGATGTATTTTAAGTTGGCATGTCATATTTCTCTCTCCTGCCTAATATATATTGAAATCTATCATTTAAATGTAAAACATGGAAATTTTTAAAATCATGGATAGTATACCTATTATAGTTGAATATTTTTGAAAAGGTAATAGTGAAAAATAAAAGAAATTAATGAAAACTCCTAGGAAAACGCTTGTTTTTATGCATTGTGCACAATATAAAAGTAAAATTAGAAAGATAGTAAGCAAAATTTGGAAATTTTCGATAGAGTCTAATTAAATTATTTGGTGCATAATTAATATAGATTTCAAACCTATGTATTTCAAAAAACAATACATAGCCATTTTGAACTAACTTGCTAATCTTTTATTGATATTCAACTATGTTATAAAAAAAGCAAATTGACCAAAATGGAAGTTTGAATCAAAAAACATTAAATGTACCCATGACTTAAATTTTATCGCCATTATTTAAGTTTGGACATACACTTTTGTCATCAAACGCTGAAAATTAGTACGATTGAAATCACTTCTTGTTATAAAAATTCTTAGTAGCCCTGTTACAAAATATTCGCTACAAATTATTCAAATCAACAACAATAACCATCAACTAAGAAATTTTAAACAATCTACTAAAAAATAAAGCGTTTAAAAGTTCTGTTTAGAAAACATCAAGATAAGTATAAACATCTAGAAAAGTGAACATCTAAGAAAATCCATCTAGTTATTGCCGTAACAATTAGAATAATCATTTGAAAAAGTGCATTAGACAACGAAATTCACCATCAAGATAATGAAGCAACAAGAAACAGCACACATCAATGAATTAACACCTTAGATTCATCATGAGAAAATGCATGGCACAACTAGATTTACCATCAAGATAATTCTTAAGCAGCGAAGAATTAACATCTAGAAATGCATAAACATCTTAGATTTTACATCAAGAGATGCGATAACTATAAACAACTAGAAACGTCACCAAGATAGTGCAACAACAAAGAATCAGCATCTTGAAATCGCACTAACATCTAAGAATCAACATCAAGTATTATATTAACATCATAGATAACTTCATCAAGACAGGCATCCACATCTAAGAAACTCATCTAGAATAGCTAACACCTAACATCAAAGAATATTCATCAAGAACAGTATCTAACAGAACTTTTTGACTATATATGAATTAATTATGTTACTAGCTAAATCATCTATTATTAACTTTCACACTCAATTTCTACATCTAATATCAATTTATTAACAATAGAATTAGCAGCAACAAGATATTACTTAAAATTACTCCCCCGAATTTAAAATATAAACAATGTAATAATTAAGGGTATAAATTGATTTATGCTGTAACTAATTAAATGTGTATGGTATCTTCTAACATCATGAAACGCATTTTAATATAGATATGTACATTTAAACCTTGAGAGATAGATTATAGTAAACTTTAGTACAAAGTATGAATTGCTGAACTCCAATGACTACTATTTGTCCGTTACAACTAAAGTTTCAATCTATCTCTTTCTTTTTGTGTTTAAAACACGACTTTGTAGTAAATATTGAACATCATATTTATTAGCAAGTTCTGCTAAAAAATCTAATAAAGTTTGGGTGTCGATTTTACCATTAATAAAATCAGCTTTAAGTAGTTTTGATTGTTGTCTTTCTTCTTCATTCGCACATTTTTTAAAATATCCCCACATATGATCAAAAGCATTACATACACTTCCTATACTCGGTTCAATTAACAAAGCATCATCAATCATTTGTTGAACTTGATGAAGTGATAAATCCGTTTTTAAAGCATTCCTTATCATTTGGTAAGACTGTTGACTGTGTAACAATACATGATATTTTTCCTCACGCCAAAGCTGTTCGATATAGCCACGTTCTTTCATAAAATTACCTCCGATAATTAATGTTAATATACATGCATGTAGTATAGCAATAAAAATGAATGCGCTATCAAAAATGGTGTAGGTGTTTATATAAAATGATAATAGAGTGTTGCAAATATTTTTGGAACCGGTTACAATAAAGTGGAATAAATGGAACCGGTTCTAATTAGGAGGCTAAATATATGAATTATAAGCAATCCGCAGAAGAAATTTTGAACGCGATAGGCGGAGAAGAGAATTTAGATGCAATGGCACATTGTGCAACGAGACTACGATTAGTTTTAAATGATGAAAGTTTAGTAAATGAAGAGGCGCTAAACAATATGGATGTAGTTAAAGGGACGTTTTCTACTGGGGGACAATACCAAATTATTATTGGGTCTGGTACAGTCAATAAAGTATTTAGTGAACTGGAAAAATTAACTGGAAAAGAAGCATCAACCACTTCGGAAGTCAAAGCACAATCTGCTAAAAATATGAATCCGTTACAGCGATTTGTAAAAATGCTTTCAGATATCTTTGTTCCGATTATACCAGCCATCGTTGCTGGTGGTTTATTAATGGGGTTAAATAACATTTTGACTGCGAAAGATTTATTCTTTTCAGGTAAATCATTGATAGATGTATATAGTCAATTTGCTGGATTAGCTGAAATGATAAATGTTTTTGCGAATGCACCATTTACATTATTACCAATTTTAATTGGATTTAGTGCAGCAAAACGCTTTGGTGGCAATCCATTTTTAGGTGCTGCATTAGGTATGATACTAGTTCATCCATCGCTAATGAGCGCATACGATTTCCCAAAAGCAGTTGAAGCAGGTAAGGCTATTCCATATTGGGATGTTTTTGGTTTGCATATTAATCAAGTAGGTTATCAAGGACAAGTGTTACCTATGCTTGTAGCAGCTTATATCTTAGCCTCAATTGAAAAAGGGTTACGCAAAGTTATTCCAACGGTGTTAGATAATTTGTTAACACCATTGTTATCTATTTTTATAACAGCATTTCTAACATTTTCATTTGTAGGTCCAATCACTCGACAATTAGGTTACTGGTTATCAGATGGTTTAACATGGCTTTATGAATTTGGTGGTGCAATTGGTGGATTAATATTCGGATTATTGTATGCTCCGATTGTTATTACAGGTATGCATCATAGCTTTATAGCTGTAGAAACGACATTAATTGCAGATGCCACTAAAACGGGTGGATCATTTATATTCCCGATTGCGACAATGTCTAATGTTGCACAAGGTGGTGCAGCAATTGCAGCGTTCTTTATTATTAAACAAAATAAGAAGTTAAAAGGTGTGGCATCTGCCGCAGGTATTTCAGCATTACTTGGTATTACAGAACCGGCTATGTTTGGTGTTAACTTAAAACTAAGATATCCATTTATTGGCGCTATCGTTGGATCAGGTATTGGTTCAGCATATATTGCTTTCTTCAAGGTTAAAGCAATCGCATTAGGAACTGCTGGATTGCCAGGATTTATTTCAATCAATCCAGTACATGCAGGATGGTTACACTACTTTGTTGGTATGACAATATCATTCATCATTGCTATAACAGTTACTTTAATTTTATCTAAAAGAAAAGCAAATAAAGAAGTTGTAGAATAAAAAAGAGGTATGACAGTAATCAAAGTATCAGTCATTGCAAATGCAATAGGATGAAACTTTAAGCTGTCATACCTTTTAATTTAGTTATAATTTCTGTTTACGCCATAAGAAAATACTAACAATTACGACAAGAATTAATGAAATACCTACCACAATAATCCAAGATATATAACTATGGTCATCAATTGGCAACGGCACATTCATACCGAAGAAACTAAATACGAGTGTTGGTAACGTTAATAGTACCGTGAAAAGTGTTAATGTCTTCATAATCGTATTCATATCATTAGATAATAAGGAAGCGTATGATGTTGTGATACTTTCTAAGATACGTTGATGTAATTCTGTTGTTTCGATGGCTTGGTTATTTTCAATGATTAAATCTTCTAGTAATTCTTCATCTTCTTCAAAACGTTTAATTGCAGGTAAACGGAATAACTTTTTAATAATTGTATCGTTACCTTTTAAGGCAGCTAAAAAGTATACTAAACTTTTTTCAACTTCCATTAATTTGAAAAGTTGTTTGTTAGTAATGTTATTTTTTAGTTCTTTCTCAATACGAATTCTACTTTTATTAAGTAATCGTAAGTTACGATTATAATGGTCGGCAATAGTAGTTAAAATTTCTAATGCAAATCTGCTGTGAAATTTTAAATTAATATCACGCTTAGGTAAATTTTCTAAAAATTCATTTTCAGCGTCACAAACTGTTACGATAATACCGTTGCCAATAATAATGCCTAATGGAATCGTTACAAAAGATAGAACGCTACGATTAGTTGAATTGACGATAGGTAAATCAATAATGATTAATGAGTAACCAGTATCTTCGTCATATTCAATACGGGAACTTTCTTCTGAGTCCAAAGGGTCACGTATAAAGTCTTCAGGTATATTATATTGTTCCATAAGATTTTCAATTTCTTCTCGGTCTGGTTCTACTACATTAATCCATGACGCTGTATGATCTAATGGTGTTTTTATAATATGTTTATCTATATCTTCAGAATGTCTGAATGAAGTAATCATGATATATAGTTCCTTTCTAAAGGATTTAGGAAAAGCGAGTATTACTTAAGTTAGTGAATCAAGGTTTGATTTATGCAAACGGTTTTCTGCCATTATTCTTAATGGACCATTAAAAATAATATTATGCACATGTTTAGCTAATTCATCAACTGAAATGGGCTGTTTGTCCATTACCCAGTATTTAATAATTGAAATTGTTGCTCCGGAAACGTAACTGTAAAAATACATCTCTGGAACGCCTCCGATGGAATGATTGATACTAATATAACGTTGCATATTATTTTTAATATGTTCGTTGATTTTCAATTCTAATTGACTCGTGCGTTCCAATTGTAAAATAGTATGATAAAACTCTAAATTATCATGAATATGTTGGAAAATATTTTTGAGTATATTATTTACAAAAGTATTCGCAATGTCTTCAATTGAAGAACCGCGTAACAAATCAAATTGAGTATATGTCGTTAGTTCTGAAATATACTCATCTTCCATATCTGCGAGTAACATATATTTATCCTCGTAATGTAAGTAAAATGTCCCTCTATTGATATCAGCGCGTGTTGTTATGTCGCGAATGGTAATCTTTTCTAAATCTTTTTCTTGTAGTAATTTAGTGAACGCTTGTTTAATGGAGGACTTTGTCTTTCTAATTCGCCTATCTTCTTTCAAAAATAAATCAACCTCCTCGTGTTATTGAACAATGCGGGTGTATTTGTCTATTAATAAACGTATTGATGAACATTGTGTATTGTTTATTCCCACTTACATATTATAATAGACAACATGCGAAATATTCAACACATTGTCTAATAAGGAGGTAATTAATAAAATGAATATATTTAAAAATAAATTATTATGGATTGCACCAATAGCAACTATGATTATCTTGGTAATCTTTTCTTTAGCTTTTTATCCTGCATATAATCCTAAACCAAAAGATTTACCAATTGGTATATTAAACGAGGATAAAGGTACAACGATTCAAGATAAAAATGTTAACATTGGTAAAAAATTAGAGGATAAATTATTAGATAGTGATTCTAATAAAATTAAATGGGTTAAGGTTGATAGTGAAAAAGACCTTGAAAAAGATTTGAAAGATCAAAAAATCTTTGGAGTAGCTATTATTGATAAAGACTTTTCAAAAGATGCTATGAGTAAAACACAAAAAGTAGTTATGGATAGTAAAAAAGAAGAAATGCAACAAAAAGTTGCTTCAGGTGAAATTCCGCCACAAGTGGTTCAACAAATGAAACAAAAAATGGGGAATCAACAAGTAGAGGTTAAGCAGGCTAAATTTAAAACGATTGTAAGTGAAGGATCAAGCTTACAAGGTTCACAAATTGCATCAGCTGTATTAACTGGTATGGGTGATAATATTAATGCTCAAATTACGAAGCAAAGTTTGGAAACATTAACGAGTCAAAATGTTAAAGTCAATGCCGCGGACATCAATGGTTTGACGAATCCAGTAAAAGTGGATAATGAAAAACTTAATAAAGTTAAAGATCACCAAGCAGGTGGTAATGCACCATTCCTAATGTTTATGCCAATTTGGATAGGTTCAATCGTAACGTCTATCTTATTGTTCTTTGCATTTAGAACTAGTAACAATATCGTCGTGCAACATCGTATCATTGCTTCAATTGGACAGATGATATTTGCAGTTGTTGCAGCATTTGCAGGTAGCTTTGTTTATATTTATTTCATGCAAGGCGTTCAAGGATTTGATTTTGACCATCCAAATCGTATCGCAATTTTTGTAGCATTTGCGATTCTTGGTTTCGTGGGCCTTATTTTAGGTGTTATGGTATGGCTAGGTATGAAGTCAGTTCCAATTTTCTTCATTTTAATGTTCTTTAGTATGCAACTTGTAACGTTACCTAAACAAATGTTGCCTGAAAGTTATCAAAAATATGTATATGATTGGAATCCATTCACACACTATGCAACAAGTGTAAGAGAACTATTATACTTGAATCATCATATTGAATTAAATAGTACAATGTGGATGTTTATAGGGTTTATGATTTTTGGCGCTGTATCAAGTTTAGTTTCAGCTATTGTTAGAAAACATAGCACAAAACGTACTGAAGTGCCGTCATAATTTAATAAATAGAAATAATAGCTATACAAGACGTTTGTAGCGAGCGTCATGGTATAGCTATTTTATTTGTATAGCGCTTGATGTAAAGTTATTTTAGCTGTCATACTATGTGCTAAACCAAATTCAGTTGTGTCATATCTTCGCTTTTTTGTCACTGTTATAATAGGTATAATCGGATATAATGAAAAGGTGAGGGAGGATTCAAAATGCGTAGGTTATTATATTCATTTCTTTTTTATATGATCATAGGTTTATTTAGTGGCTTTTTCTATAGAGAGCTAACAAAAGCATATGATTTTACTGGTACAACACAATTATCACTTGTACACACACATACACTTATTTTAGGTATGTTTATGTTTTTAATATTATTACCATTGGAGAAGTTATTTAAATTATCAAGTTACTACTTATTTAACTGGTTCTTCTATGTATATAACATAGGTGTTATCGTTACTATAGGTATGATGGTGACAAAAGGATTCTTCCAAGTCACTGGTAAATCATACTCTCCAGAAGCATTTGCAGGCTTTGCAGGTATTGGGCACACAGGTATGCTTGCAGGTTTATTGTTGCTATTTTTCCTTTTAAGACAAGCAATTCTTAAAGAACCACGTGATGAGTCTTTTAAAAAATAATATAACTAGAACTAAAAAATATACACATCTTTCAAAGGAACATTGTTGTTTCTTACTTTGAAAGGTGTGTTTTTATATTGTGATGGGATAGTTATTGATAATTCATGGTTAACTATGCGATTTATTTTAACAATATAAATATTAATAGTATAATGGCTTTAAATGATAATAATTATCAATTTGAGCGCGTTAATGAAAGAAATGAATATAGAGAGTCATAGGAGGCACATAATGAAAGACGTTACAATCATTGGTGGCGGTCCGTCTGGTTTGTATGCAAGCTTTTATGCTGGATTGCGAGATATGTCTGTAAGATTGATAGATGTTCAATCTGAATTAGGGGGTAAGATGAGAATTTACCCTGAAAAAATTATTTGGGATATTGGCGGCATTGCGCCAAAACCTTGTCATGAAATTTTAAAAGATACAATTAAGCAAGGATTATATTTTAAACCGGAAGTTCATTTGAATGAACGTGTGGTAGATATTAGGAAAAAGGCAGAACGTCATTTCGAAGTTGAAACAGAAGCGGGAGAAATATATACATCGAAAGCAGTTATCATTGCAATTGGTGCGGGTATTATTAATCCAAAACAATTAGATGTTAAAGGTGTAGAGAGATATCAATTAACTAATTTACATTATGTTGTACAAAGTTACAGACGTTTCAAAGATAAAGATGTATTAATATCAGGTGGAGGAAATACAGCATTAGATTGGGCGCATGATATTGCCAAGATTGCTAAAAGCGTGACAGTTGTTTATCGAAAAGAAGATGTAAGTGGTCATGAAGCGATGAAAACGTTGGTGACAGATTTAAATGTGAAACTATGCCCAAAAACACGTATTAAATACTTGGTCGGCAATGATGATGAAACGCATATAAGTGAAGTTGTTTTGGAACATGTTGAAAGTGGCGATACGCATACAGTTAAATTTGACGATGTCATTATTAGTCATGGGTTTGATCGTTGTAATACATTATTGAGTGAAACATCTTCAAAGCTAGATATGCATGATGATTGTCGTGTTAAAGGATTTGGTAATACGACAACTAGTATACCTGGTATCTATGCGTGTGGAGATATTGTTTATCATGATGCAAAATCACATCTAATTGCAAGTGCATTTAGTGATGGTGCTAATGCAGCGAACCTTGCTAAAACATATATCCAACCAGATGCGAATGCAGAGGGTTATGTTTCAAGTCATCATGAAGTGTTTAAAGAAGCGAATAAGACTATTGTAAATAAACATTTATACTAGGTTGATATATTGTGTGATGAAAAGTGGGGTAAATAATGGTTAAAGTGACATATGATATTCCGACTTGCGAGGATTATTGCGCATTAAGGATTAACGCAGGTATGAGTCCAAAGACGCGCGAAGCAGCTGAAAAAGGATTACCTAATGCCTTATTTACAGTAACCTTGTATGATAAAGATTGGTTAATTGGTATGGGTAGAGTAATTGGCGATGGCGGAACTGCTTTTCAAATTGTTGATATTGCTGTTTCGAAAAGTTATCAAGGTCAAGGTTACGGCAGTCAAATTATGGAACATATTATGAAGTATATTAAAAATGTATCTGTCGAAAGTGCATACGTTAGTCTGATCGCAGACTACCCGGCGGATAAATTATATACAAAATTTGGATTTATACCTACGGAACCAGATTCAGGTGGAATGTATATTAAGTTTTAAAAATAAAAAGACATCTCGCAAAACGGGATGTCTTTTTGATGGGAAAATATTTCCCGATTTAGATAGATATACCAATGATTAGACGAAGAAAAGCATTTAATTAACTAGTTTTATCTAATAAATCATTAGTGATTTTTTGTTTAAAATTTTTGTATTCAGTAAACAATTCTTCTTGAGTTTTGACATTTTGTGAGTCAGTTTCATAGATCAATTCTAATACTAAATCTATTTTGAAAACCTATTTAAGTATATTGAACTAATAAAAATGTATAATTTTAATGATTGTTTCCAATTTTCTGAATTCCGAATATATGATAATGCTCTATTTTTTCAATTTTAGGCAATGATCTGTAAGGTGTAGATATAAAGAAAATGATACTTGCAATAATAAATAATGCTCCACCAATTACAAGAGTATAATCAATACCAAGATTTTTTATTAGGATTCCGCCAATAAAACTACCCATCGGTAATGAAATTGCTGAAATACTTGTTATGATTGTAGTTAATCTAGCAAGCAAATGTTCTGGAATAACCTTTTGTTGAATAGAAGCTAAGGATATATTGGTAATACTAATTGTCATAAAAGCTACTGGAAACAAAATTATAAAAAAATTTCGCGGAATATAGTTAACTAAAATTAATATTAAACCTGAAATAGTATTTAAGAGTATTAATAATTTTCCATATCCCAAGTTGATTTTTTTTATATAAGGTGTGATTAATGAACCTACAATTAAACCTATTGAAAATAGTGCCATTAATAAACCGTAATAATAGGCTCCACCTAAATGGTCAGCCTTTAAAGGTATCCATGTATAAAGAAGTCCTAGTCCAAAATTTATAACACCACTTACCAATGCAACAACTAGTAGGAGTGAATTTTTAATTCCTAGCACACCTTCTTTTAAATTTTGTAAATAAGAAGGATTATTTCTTGCAGGGTTAGTTATATTAGGAATATTTACATTCAGCATAAATAAACAAGCTATTAGAAATATTAGTGAATTAATAGAATATAGTGGAAAAAAAGCTATTGCTGCAACAATAATACCACTTATTGAATTCATAATAACATCTGTTCCTTGATATGCGACACTCATAGCAGAATTTGCATCTAATAATTGATCTTTTTTTACTAATAAAGGTATAGCTTTAGACTGAGCTGGGTATCCTATTTGAGTGCAAAACATTGCAATTGCCACTAAAATGATCAAGCCGTATACATTTAAGTATCCAATTAGGTTTAAAGAAGCAATTAGTGATAGTAATAGACATTGTAATAAAGGGGTTAAAAATAGAGTCTTCTTTAATGGTAAGGCATCTACTAAAGGACCAAATAAAAATGAAATACACATAGGAATCATTAATAAAGTATTAGTTAAACCAACTAGTAAAGGGTTTTGCGTCCATTGTAAAACTATCCAAGTTGTAGAAACATAATAGAGACTATCACCAGCATTTATCAAAATTCTACTCATAAGTAAATTAGAAAACGAACGATTTTTATATAACTTTTTCAAAATATCACACCTATTCATTGAAAGTTATTTACATTAATTATAATAATAAAATTTATTAAATCAAGGTATTATTGCTATTTAACAAACAATTTACTCTACTGTCTGTTGTCTTTGTGTACCGTTTAGTTGAATTTTAATTATTTAATTCTTTTATTGATTAATTTGTGTAATGTTGATTAAGTAGATAATCTAAAAGAAAATAAAAAGACATCTCGCATAACGGGATGTCTTTTTCATGAATACTATTTATCTACACCGAAATCGATAACAATGCGCCCTTTATTTTCATGTTTAATTACTTTGTTAAGTTGTTCTGGAAGTTCATCAAATGTAATAACTTGCTTGATCTCATGTAAATTTTCAGGCATTAAATCTTTTGCGAGACGACGCCAAACGCGCTGTCTTAATTTCATAGCAGTAAATACCGAGTCAATTCCTAAAATGTTTACACCTCTTAAAATGTGAGGGAATACAGAATTAGTATAAGTATTACCGGCAGTCATACCAATAACTGCAATTGACCCACTATGATTTAAACGCTTTGTAACATAATTAATACCTTCGCCACCAACAGGGTCTACACAAGCTTGCCAAGTTGATGATGCGAGTGGCTTTTTATGATCATCTTCAACAGGAAGTCGATCGATAACTTCTTTGGCACCAAGTTCAAGTAATTGATCGCTAACATCTTGTTTACCTGTACTTGCGATAACTTTATAACCAAGTTCATTAAGCATGAGTACTGCTAAAGTACCGACACCACCTGAAGCACCGCGAACGAGTACAGGACCATCTTCAATATTCATTCCAACTTTTTCAAGTCTTTCAATTGCTAAACCGGCAGTATAACCAGCTGTGCCATATATCATTGATTCTTCTAATGTTAAAGTATCAGGAAGCTTGATAATCCATTCTGATTTTACACGCGCATATTCACTAAAACCGCCATAATGGCTAACACCTAGGTCATAACTCGTTACAATTACTTGTTCTCCTTTTTCAAAGCCTGGTGCTTCGGATTCAACAATTGTTCCAGCTAAATCTATTCCTGGAATCATAGGATACGATTTTACGACTGCATTATGATCTTGAGTCGCTAAAGCATCTTTATAATTTATACCAGAGTAATGTACTTTAATCAGCACATCTCCTTTAGGAAAATCAGTAGGCGATAATTGTTTGAAAGTTGGTGTCACTTTACCGCTCTCATCTTTATCAATTACAAATGCTTTAAATGTTTCTATCACAACGATACATCCTCTCTTTTTCTCTTTTGAAAATACGGCCATTTTACTGGAATAAATGTATCATTTATTGATGTTACACACAATCAATACAATCTGTAATTGATTTGTGTTAATGTATTTTTAAATAGTTTTGGCTGAAAAATAACATAAGTAATATTTTGATTCGATCACTGTTTATTGGAGGATTTATATGGCTGGGATAATCAAAGAAATTTCAAAACAAAATGCTAGTGAATTAGTTGAATTAGCAACTAGAACATTTTATGACACGTTTGGTTCTTACTATGATGACAAAGATTTTGATCAATTTTTTAAAGACAATTATACTGTAGAAAAATTTACACAAGAGATTAACCATGTAGATTCATTTCATTATTTTTATCAAGAAGATGGTGCGAATGTTGGTTATATAAAGATGAATATTAATAGTGCTCAAACTGAAGAAATGGGGGAGACCTATTTAGAAGTGCAGCGCATATATTTTTTGAAAGACTTTCAAGGTGGCGGAAGAGGTTCACAATTGATAGAATTGGCCGAAAAAATTGCACAAGAACATAATAAACATAAAATTTGGCTAGGAGTTTGGGAACATAATCCTCGTGCTCAAGCATTTTATAAACGTCATGGATTTAAAGTGGTTGGTGAACATCATTTTCAAACAGGTGATGTAACGGATACAGATTTAATTATGGAAAAAGAGTTATAATGATTGTTTTTGCAGCAGATAAAATGAAATCATAGTAATAAATATTGTGTATACCTTGAAATGCTAAATGCGTAATGAATTGTTAAAGTAAAATAATTAAATTTATAGAAAACATAAAATTCACAAAAATTAAATAATAATGAACAAAAATTAGGGTATAATAAAAAGAACCTTAGATTGTAGTTATGGATATTGTGATAATTCAGATCATATTAATGTTGACGTCTTTGGTAACAAGCCATGAAAAGATACACATGGTAGATATGTATTTCAAGATTATTCAATGAATATCGAATTATAGGAGGAGATATGTATGAAAAGATTAGTTACAGGGTTACTAGCATTATCATTATTTTTAGCTGCATGTGGTCAAGATAGTGACCAACAAAAAGACGGTAATAAAGAAAAAGATGATAAAGCGAAAACTGAACAACAAGATAAAAAAACAAATGATTCATCTAAAGATAAGAAAGATAATAAAGATGATAGTAAAGACGTAAACAAAGATAATAAAGATAATAGTGCAAACGATAACCAGCAACAATCTAATTCAAATGCAACAAACAATGACCAAAACCAAACAAATAATAACCAAGCGAATAATAATCAAAAATCAAGTTACGTTGCACCATATTATGGACAAAATGCCGCGCCGGTTGCACGTCAAATTTATCCGTTTAATGGAAATAAAACTCAAGCTTTACAGCAATTGCCAAATTTCCAAACAGCTTTAAATGCGGCTAATAATGAAGCAAATAAATTTGGTAGTAATAATAAAGTGTATAATGATTATTCTATTGAAGAACATAATGGCAACTATAAGTATGTGTTTAGTTTTAAAGACCCAAATGCAAATGGAAAATATTCAATTGTAACGGTTGATTATACTGGACAAGCAATGGTTACTGATCCAAACTACCAACAATAATGTTAATATAACTATGATGCAAGTTAAAAAAATAAAACGGTAAACTCTATAATATGAATTAGGGTTTACCGTTTTTTGCGTATTTTAAAGTATCAAAGTTTACGTTTTATAGTACTTTTAAACCTCATTCACAGCCACTGAGAAATTTAAACACTATTGATTAGATGTCATCTTAGACAATATAAGTTGTGAAATAGATTCTAATGGTTGTTCTTTATGTTGTATTTGTGGATATTTAATCACTGGTATTGCCTGGGAAATTAAATTATTAATTAATAATTGTCGGTCTGTATACCAAATTTTTGATAGATGACGCCAAATATCTTCGTTAACACCTTGAGACTCAATGTATTGACTGTGATTTGGAGTGTATAATGCTACTGTTTTGTCTATAGCCATCGCATCAAATATTATATTTGAGTAATCAGTGATAACGACATCAGACATTAGAATTAAGTCTTGAGCACTAAGATACTTTGGTGCAACAAGCGCCTCTTCTGGTAAGATCGCTTCATCAACACCCTGAACCACAACATGATATGCTTTGAATAAAGCATCTGATAGTGGTAATTGTTGCGCACTCACTAATCCAATAGGTGCGTATAATAAAACTGGTTTTTGATCATTTATTTTAAACGATTTCTTATACTGTTGTTGAGTAGTACTTTCGTTACGCTTTTGTAGTAAATATTGGTGTTTAGGATTACCATAAGCCAATACATTTGCTTGGTGACTAGGAAAAGCCGTTTGATAAAAGTGGCTAATATCATCAGCAGAATGTATAACATAATCGAATTGCAACCAGCGATTATACCTTTTAGCACGATAAAAAGGTGTTTCTATATTTTTAATAGGCTCTTTACTATCTAAAAATAATTGCATTATTGGTGTGCCTTGATGTAATTGAATTAAAGTACCGTTTGGTTGTAACGTTTCAGGTATATCATTTTCAACTATAACTACGCGTGCGCTGTTAATCAATTCGTCAGCTCTTTCAGAATTAGGTGATATGAAATGTGGTCCGCGACGATCGTCAGTAACAAAATAACAGGCAGTCATTGGATTATGTTTAACGAAGTAAGTAAATAAATATTTTGAATTACCTATATATTGATGATGATCACCGATAAAAACGATGTGATCTTTTAAAACGTTTGGTTGCTTCGTATACAGGCCGAAGTTTTGTAATTGTTTGTTATCAGCACGTTGCTTTGCTATTTTATATAACCATTTAGGTAGCATAAACTTGGTAGAATACAACCAATTATCTGGCGAATTAAGTTGTTCTGAATCCTCGATAAAAAGGTTGCGAAAAGGTATAGGATGATGATCAATATAAGCCATTTTATTCAAATAAAACTGAGACATCATATCAAAATCTTCAATAGTTTTAATAGTTTCCCATATTGAAGCACTTGTTGCTATAGGGGCTTTAAAATCAAAAACGACATGACCATCGATTGATAAATCACCTTTCAGAAGTGTCAATAAAGCTAAATCGAAAATCGTTTCTACAGAGTAATAATGTATTAAATCAAGAGTCTGTTGAATCGCATATATCAGGTTAGGATAATAATTATTGTTTTGAGCCCAATCGGCAATGTTGATCGATGATTGACCGAAATAGTGACAATCATTTTTGTATTGTCCATCCACAGTATAATCAACCACGATAGACTTAGGATATAATTGAACCGCATCTAACATCGATTGATAAATCATTATCTCATTTGCATATGGAACGACATGTGTATAACCTTCAGACTGAGCTTTCATTAATTGAGATTCAAACTTTTGCATATTAGAAACATTTATCTGTTTAATCATTGCTATAACTTCCATTTCTCATCGTAGTATCTTCCTTATTTTAGCACGGTCTTATGTAAAATTCATGAATAGTATAAGTTACTTCATTACATTAAGTACAATTCATTTTGATGAACAGATTTAAAATGAAAAATAAAACAATTAAATAGGAAAGTGATATTGTTAATAGTCTGAAAAAATGGTATATTTTAATTGTGAAAAAAATCACATTAATCTCACTGTTCTGTAAAATGTTATCGATAACAAAATGCTATAGCCAGAGCATGATTTTAATGAAGCAATTACACTACTACTTTATGGAAAGAAGAGTCAGCCTATGTTAGTAAATACGTTTAACCCATTTGATAATTTATTATTATCGTCTTTAATTGCAGCAATACCGATTGTACTGTTTTTACTATGTTTAACTGTTTTTAAAATGAAAGGTATTTATGCAGCTATTACAACACTTGTTGTAACATTACTAATTGCAATACCATTTTTCAAATTGCCAGTTGGTATCGCTTCTGGTGCAGTAGTCGAAGGTTTCTTCCAAGGTATCATTCCGATTGGCTATATCGTTATGATGGCAGTATTGTTATACAAAATTACTGTTGAATCTGGACAATTTTTAACAATTCAAGATAGTATTACAAATATTTCACAAGACCAACGTATTCAAGTTTTACTTATTGGATTTGCATTCAACGCATTTTTAGAAGGTGCAGCAGGATTTGGTGTACCAATTGCAATTTGTGCACTTTTATTAACACAATTAGGATTTAATCCATTAAAAGCTGCGATGTTATGTTTAGTCGCAAATGCAGCGTCTGGTGCTTTTGGTGCGATTGGTATCCCTGTAGGTGTTGTAGAAACGTTGAAATTACCTGGAGATGTTTCAGTATTAGGTGTTTCTCAATCAGCAACTTTAACATTGGCAATCATAAATTTCATTATTCCATTCTTACTTATCTTTATTATTGATGGTTTTAGAGGTGTTAAAGAAACATTACCAGCAATTTTAGTAGTTTCAATCACATATACACTTACTCAAGGATTATTAACTGTATTCAGTGGACCTGAATTGGCAGATATTATTCCACCGTTATTAACAATGTTAGCATTAGCAGTATTTTCTAAAAAATTCCAACCAAAACACATTTATCGTGTTAATAAAGATGAAGAAATTGAACCTGCAAAAGCACATTCTGCAAAAGCAGTATTACATGCATGGAGTCCATTTATTGTATTAACAGTCATTGTAATGATTTGGAGTGCGCCATTCTTTAAAAACTTATTCTTACCAAATGGTGCTTTATCATCATTAGTATTTAAATTCAACTTACCTGGAACAATCAGCGAAGTTACGCATAAACCATTAGTATTGACTTTAAATATTATTGGACAAACAGGTACAGCTATTTTATTAACTATTATTATTACAATTTTAATGTCTAAAAAGGTTAACTTTAAAGATGCTGGTAGATTATTCGGCGTTACATTTAAAGAGTTGTGGTTACCAGTTCTTACAATTTGTTTCATCTTAGCAATTTCTAAAATCACAACTTATGGTGGTTTAAGTGCAGCAATGGGTCAAGGTATAGCTAAAGCAGGTAATGTCTTCCCAGTTCTATCACCAATCTTAGGTTGGATAGGTGTGTTTATGACAGGATCAGTTGTAAATAACAATTCATTATTTGCACCAATTCAAGCTTCTGTTGCACAACAAATTGGAACAAGTGGTTCACTTCTTGTATCTGCTAATACAGTTGGTGGTGTAGCGGCAAAATTGATTTCACCACAATCAATTGCAATTGCAACTGCAGCAGTAAAACAAGTTGGTAAGGAATCAGAATTATTAAAAATGACATTGAAATACAGTGTATGTTTACTAATATTCATCTGTATTTGGACTTTCATCTTGTCATTATTATAAAAAAACGTATTTCAAAATATAAATATACAGAGGGTGAGATGTTTTCTAACATCTCATCTTTTTTTAATGGATCATTAATGAAAGAAGTTTGACATTATAATAATGGTAGCGCTTTATGTTAAAATGAATAGTGAGTAATCAGCAATCAAATTAAATTGGTTGATAGCTGTTAAGGTTTGTGGTTTTGTCTTTGTGCTATCGCACATAAAGTATATAATTAAAGTAGTTTCGTTATTATAAAATATTAATATACATAGTAGATAGTAATAGAGCATCACCATGGGAACCTATTGAGACACTTATTGATTTAAAGTGGTATTAATATGTCGTATTTCTCGAACGTTCCATTATTCATTTTAAAAAGGGGGACTGTATTTGTTATGACAACACAACATAGCAAAACAGATGTCATCTTAATTGGTGGCGGTATTATGAGTGCAACATTAGGAACATTACTTAAAGAATTATCACCTGAGAAAAATATTAAAGTGTTTGAAAAATTAGCACAACCTGGCGAAGAGAGTTCAAATGTATGGAATAATGCCGGTACAGGGCATTCAGCACTTTGCGAGTTGAACTATACAAAAGAAGGTAAGGATGGCACAGTTGATTGTAGTAAAGCAATTAAGATAAATGAGCAGTACCAAATTTCAAAACAGTTTTGGGCATATTTAGTTAAAACAGGACAATTAGATAACCCAGATCGCTTTATTCAAGCGGTGCCACACATGAGTTTTGTCATTGGCGAAGATAATGTAGCTTTTATAAAAAGTCGTGTTGCAACGTTAAAGAAAAGTGTTTTATTCGAAAAAATGAAATTATCGCAAGATGAAGAAGAAATGAAATCTTGGGTACCGTTAATGATTGAAGGTCGTAAGTCTGATGAACCAATTGCTTTAACTTATGATGAAACTGGTACAGATGTTAACTTTGGTGCGTTAACTGCAAAGTTATTTGAAAATTTAGAGCAACGTGGTGTGGGAATTCAATATAAGCAGAATGTATTAGACATCAAGAAACAGAAATCTGGGGCATGGCTAGTTAAAGTTAAAGATTTAGAAACTAATGAAACGACAACATATGAATCTGATTTTGTATTTATTGGTGCTGGCGGTGCGAGTTTACCATTACTCCAAAAGACTGGGATTAAACAATCAAAACATATTGGTGGTTTCCCGGTAAGTGGATTATTCCTGCGCTGTACAAATCAAGAAGTGATTGATCGTCATCATGCTAAAGTGTACGGAAAAGCAGCAGTGGGTGCGCCACCAATGTCAGTGCCGCACTTAGATACACGTTTTGTAGACGGCAAGCGTTCATTGTTATTTGGTCCATTTGCAGGTTTCTCACCTAAATTTTTAAAAACAGGTTCACATATGGATTTAATTAAATCGGTTAAACCAAATAATATCGTGACGATGTTATCTGCAGGTATCAAAGAAATGAGTCTTACGAAGTATTTAGTGTCACAATTGATGTTATCTAATGATGAGCGTATGGATGATTTAAGAGTCTTTTTCCCAAATGCTAAAAATGAAGATTGGGAAGTGATTACAGCAGGGCAACGTGTCCAAGTAATCAAGGATACTGAGGATTCTAAAGGTAACTTACAATTTGGTACTGAAGTCATTACGTCAGATGATGGCACATTAGCTGCATTACTTGGTGCATCACCTGGTGCGTCAACAGCTGTAGATATTATGTTTGATGTTTTACAGCGATGCTATCGTGATGAATTCAAAGGATGGGAACCAAAGATTAAAGAAATGGTGCCGTCATTTGGTTATCGCTTAACAGATCATGAGGATTTATATCACAAAATTAATGAAGAAGTAACTAAGTATTTACAAGTTAAATAATAAATGAAACGGTAATGTCTTTTTTAATGTGATAGACATTACCGTTTTTTAGTTGTTAATGAAAATCATTTTAATTGTTTCAGTTGCTTGTTAATAGTGTTTACGTAGTTCTTATTTTTAAAGAATTGAATTATCCAAATTAATACATAAACCACAATGAAGATAATTGTGAATATGATTAGATAATGCACTGTTAGTGGAAACCAACCGGCAAGCATTGCTAAAGGCAAGAATCCGACATACGTTGTTATGAAATGCATTATAGTTGCTTTAGTAATGCTCCAATCTGTGTATTTAAAGATAAAATCTCCAAGGAAAAAGACGACGCCTATGAGTAACCATAAAATGATAGAAATCAACATTACGGTAGTTTCTGTGAAATGCGTATAATACAATATGCCAATAGTTGATTGTGGGTTCAGTGGATAATATTTGCCGTCTGCAAATAACATACTAAAGAACAGTGAAAGGGACAAACCAATGATTAAGCTAATAAATAATGAGTTTTTCAAATTTTTCATATTGATAAGCGCTCCTTTATAGATTTTAAATAACGTCTAGAAGAATAGGTGTAGTGTGCATCTTTAAGATACATACGTATAAGTCCATTTGGCTCTAATAATAATTTTTCAATGTAATACTTGTTGACGATTTCTGATTTGGAAATGCGAATGAAATGTTGTGGTAACTGTTTTTCTAGTTCATAAAGTCGTAATTTTAGTTTGAATTTTTGATTGCTTGTAATGGCTGTTACATTTTTATTAATAACTTGGAATGTTATAACATCTGATACATTAATGATATGGATTTCTTTGTCTATGTATCCGACTAATGTATGTGATTTGTCTAAATCATTGACTGCATTAATAATACTTTGAACGTGATCATTCATTTTAGGTGCATGTATATCAATATAAGATTCCGTCTCTTTTGCATTGATAAATAAATTGAGTTTCATCATAGGTTAATGCCTCCTTCAAAATTATTAAACCATAAATGACCATCGATATATTTAAATTTTGTTGAATGGTAGAAATTAAATGTTAAGTGGCTAGAAAGCGCTAATCAATATAAAAGATACCTCCTGAAATAAAAACAGAAATGTTTTTTCAGGAGGTAGAGATTAAAGTGAATTATTTGGCAGTGTAATAGTAAAGGTGGTTACATACTCGTTACTTTGTGTGAATTGGATTGTACCATGATGCAATTCAATGATGGATTTTGTAATTGCAAGACCTAAACCATTGCTATTATCATGTTTGCTCACTTTATAAAAACGTTCAAATAAACGTGCTTCAGCTTGTGGACTAATTGGTGAACCATCATTACTTATTGTAAAAATGATGTTGTTGTGACTATGTTGCAAAGCGATGTCAATGGCACCACCAACATCTGTATACTTAATAGCATTTATTAATAAATTACTCAATGCTTGATGTAACAAACGTTGATTTCCTAGGAAATTGATTGATTCTAGATCAGCTAAAATAATTAACGACTTTTCATCAGCAGCAAATTGTTCATGTCGAATGATATCTTTAATGAGTTGATCGACTTGAATCTTATCATCGAATAATAAATGTTGGTGATTATCTAATTCGGATAAGAGCAACAATTCAGTTGTTAATCCGCTCAGCTGCGTTGTAATGGTATAAATATCATTTATATATTGTTGTCTTAATGTATTATCAGAAGTTTGTTGTAACTCGCTTAATAAATGATGAATATGTGTTAATGGTGTTTTGATTTCATGAGATACATTTTGTACAAAATGCTGCCTCATTTGATCAACTTGTCCCAATGACTCTCTCATCTTATTAAAGTGATACTGTAATGTTCCAATTTCATCTTTGCGTGTTTGTTTGATAGGTGTTTCAAAATCACCATCAATTAAGCGTTCGGTCGCTAGCTTTAACTTTTTTACTGGACGAATGATTGAATAGGTTGATGCGATAACTAATGAAATCGAGATAAATAATAACAACATTAACAAGACGGCTAAGAATGTTCTAAACTCGCTAAATGTTTCTCCAATATCTGGACGCATGAATACTGCTATTGAACCGTCTTTTGTCTTAAAGTTAATACCAACAGTATTATCTGTTACATTGTCGAAAAATCCAGTTACGAATAATGCGAATGGTTTATCTTTAATACCATGGTAATCTTTATTATTTAATACGTTGTTAATAGCATTTTGTGATAAAGTATCTTCTCTAAATGGCTCCCCATAAAATGTCTTATGACCTTTTTGATCAACGGTCATTATTTGGTAATTCATTTGCCCTAAATGTTTGAAATATTGTTGAATGTGCGTTGGTTTAGCTGATTGTTCATATTGTCTTGCTTCTTTAAGTGTCTTCATGATTTTCGCGTCATTAGATGCTTTTAAATTATAATGATAGTAAACATTTGTTAATACAAAACTTATTAATGCACTAAATAAAATAACCGTAATGGAATAAATCGCAATTCTAGCATAGAGTGTTTTAAACATGATTCTCCACCTTATAGCCTTGTCCTCTTACTGTTTCAATTGTAAGTGTGGCATTTAATTTTTTTAATCTTTGGCGTAGTCGCTTAATATGAACGTCAACTGTTCGTTCATCTCCTTCATAATCATAGCCCCAAATTTTTTCTATTATCTGTTCACGTGTAAAGATTTGCTTAGGACGTGCTGCAAGCATAAATAATAATTGAAATTCCTTGTTCGGTAACGTCATCGTTTTATTAGATACTTGGAGTTCCAAATAGGATTGGTTTAGCGTTAAGTTGCCAATAGTCATTTCTGAATTTGAATTGATATTATATCGACGTAATACCGCACGAATTCTAAAAATAAGTTCCTTAACCTCAAAGGGTTTGGTTACATAATCGTCAGTACCGCTTATAAACGCACGCTCTTTGTCACTAAGTGCATCCCGCGCTGTTAACATAATAACTGGTATATCATAATCATTTTTTAATGTATTACATAATTGAAAGCCGTCCATACCATCCATCATAATATCTACCACTGCAATATCGACACGCTGTTTTTCTAAAAGTTTTAATGCAGCTTCACCACTTGGTTGTGTGTATGCATCAATGTGCTCTGTTTGTAAATGGCTAGCTATATAATTTAGGATTCGAGGATCGTCATCGACAACAAGACATTGCACCATAGCTATAAACTCCCTTATCTTTTTCATTTATTATACATGTAAAATATTTTTGCGTAAAAAAACAATTGTTCATATTGAGTTCATATTTCAACCTTATACTGACGCTAAAGAAGAAATAGGGAGAAGTGAATCGATATGAAATTAGCGATAAAAGAGATTATGTTTTACAAATTTCGTTATATTTTAATCACATTAATTATTCTTTTATTAAGTATTATGGTGTTATTTATTAGTGGTTTAGCTCAAGGGCTTGGTAGGGAGAATATTTCGTTATTTGAACACTTTGATAATGATGAATATGTTGTTCAAAAAATGAAAGAGCCGCAAATTGAGAAATCGCAACTTAGTGATACGCAACAGAATCAAATTAAAAAGGTAATTCATCAAGAACCATATAAAATGAATATTCAAACATTGAAATTATCTAATAAAGAACAAGATGTGATTACAATGAATGACGTTAAACAACAACGCATACAACTTAAAAAAGGTGATTATCCTAAAAATGCTCATGAGGTCGCTATTAATGATAAGTTAGCTGCAGACAACATTAGAGTCGGGGATAGATTACATTTTAAAAATAATTCAACTAGTTATAGAGTTTCTGGTATTTTAAACGACACAATGTATGCGCATAGTTCCATTGTGCTATTGAACGATAACGGATTTAATGCATTGAATAAGGTTAATACGGCATTTTATCCAGTGAAAAATTTAACACAACAACAACGTGATGAGCTTAATAAAATAAATGACGTTCAAGTGGTGAGTGAAAAAGATTTAACAGGTAATATTGCGAGTTATCAAGCAGAGCAAGCACCGTTAAATATGATGATTGTTAGTTTGTTTGCTATTACAGCAATCGTTCTAAGTGCATTTTTCTATGTTATGACGATTCAAAAAATATCACAAATTGGCATTTTGAAAGCAATTGGTATTAAGACAAGACATTTATTGAGTGCGTTAGTTTTACAAATTTTAACACTAACAATAATTGGGGTAGGTATTGCTGTGATCATCATAGTAGGACTATCATTTATGATGCCGGTAACGATGCCTTTTTACTTAACAACGCAAAATATTTTATTAATGGTGGGGATATTTATATTAGTAGCGATTTTAGGTGCCTCACTATCATTTATCAAATTATTTAAAGTGGATCCTATCGAAGCAATTGGAGGTGCAGAATAATGGCATTAGTCGTTGAAGATATCGTCAAAAATTTCGGAGAAGGTTTGTCTGAAACAAAAGTTTTAAAAGGTATTAATTTTGAAGTGGAACAAGGGGAATTTGTCATTTTAAATGGTGCCTCTGGTTCTGGGAAAACAACATTGCTAACGATATTAGGCGGATTGTTAAGTCAAACGAGTGGTACAGTGCTTTACAATGATGCGCCATTGTTTGATAAACAGCATCGTCCTAGTGATTTACGATTGGAAGATATTGGTTTTATTTTTCAATCTTCACATTTAGTTCCTTATTTAAAAGTGATAGAGCAATTGACACTCGTAGGTCAAGAAGCGGGAATGACCAAACAACAAAGTTCAACAAGAGCAATACAACTTTTGAAAAATATTGGTTTAGAAGATCGCTTGAATGTATATCCGCATCAGTTATCTGGCGGTGAAAAGCAACGTGTTGCGATTATGAGAGCATTTATGAATAATCCGAAAATCATTTTAGCAGATGAGCCCACAGCAAGTTTAGATGCCGATAGAGCAACAAAAGTTGTTGAGATGATACGTCAACAAATTAAAGAACAACAAATGATTGGTATTATGATTACACACGATCGAAGATTATTTGAATATGCAGATCGAGTGATTGAATTAGAAGATGGCAAAATAACTGATTAGTGGCTTGTAAAGACGCTAAATGTTAATGATTTAAGACATAGTAGTATAAAAGTTAGATAACAGAATACGATTTGGGTTTACAAAAAAGCACGTCACTATTATATAAAATGATGACGTGCTTTAGTTTATTTATTTTCAATATAACAATTGTCTAATCAAGGATTAACGAATATTTAAAGATAGTTTGACGCAATATTAGAAACAACCTATAATAATAGTTTGTTTGTGGATTAACTATTATAAATAAAAGCGGCGTAAAGACATATAAACCAACTACTTGAACAATATAACGTTAATAACAATCTATACTGATACATTACGCCTAGATAATCTTTAATGAGCACATGTAAGAAAAAGTGATATGGTGTATGACTTCCGACACCATCGATAGATAAACCTAATTTTTGGGCTAGTCGTAAGGCGCGTAATACATGAAACTGACTTGTTACACAAACAATTTTAACTGCTTCATGATACAAATTGTTGATGATTTGTTTAGAATATAAAAAGTTTGTGTATGTATTTATAGAGTGAGATTCCATTAGTATATCTGTTTTATCAACACCATGTGCAATCAAATAACGTTGCATAGCTAAAGCTTCAGAAATTGGTTCGTCTGGTCCTTGTCCGCCAGATACAATGATCTTTGTTGCTGATGCTTGTTGTTGATAGATATCAAGTGCACGGTCTAAACGCGCTGCAAGCATTGGTGTGACAAATTCGGTAAAAATACCAGCACCTAACACAATTATGATATCAACTTCTTTGTTGTATGATCTATGTCTATATGATACTGTCCAAACGAGATAACAAATAAAGGTTAGTAACAGGGAAAGACATAATATAGCTAACCACATAGACAAACCTTTCACAATAGGTGACTGAATCGTACTTATAAATAGAAGTGCTGATGTGTAGAGTACAAATTTATATGAAAAAGATAATAATTTTTTAATAAATAAGCGACTAGAAGTATGAGAAAATAAATATCTATGTTTGAATAGCATGATAATACTGATTATTATAAATGTTACAAACATAGACCAAGGGAAAGTATAGGTCATGATGCTATAGATGAGTGACAAAAATATCGATATGACAACTAAGATGTAGCATGTTAAATTTAACGTCAGAGTATAGTTGAAAATTAACGGACAAATAACGATAAGTATAAATATTAATAATAAATTCAATAACATACTGACACCTCGCTTATAATAAATATTAAATATAAATGTAGATGATTTAATTTATTAAAGCAAGGAGAACGCAGCAACATGTAAGTCTTAATTTGTTATATTATATATGGGTCAATATTTTTGTGTTTTTTAGATGTGCGATACAATGATTGCTGAGGATACTTTATAAAAATAGTAATTAGGGAGAAATAATTATGGTAAAACATTTACAAGACCATATTCAATTTTTAGAGCAGTTTATAAATAACGTTAACGCATTAACTGCAAAAATGTTGAAAGATTTACAAAATGAATATGAAATTTCATTAGAGCAGTCTAACGTATTAGGTATGTTAAATAAAGAACCTTTGACAATTAGTGAAATCACGCAAAGACAAGGTGTAAATAAGGCCGCAGTAAGCCGACGAATTAAAAAGTTAATCGATGCTAAATTAGTTAAGTTAGATAAACCAAATTTAAATATTGATCAACGTTTGAAATTCATAACCTTAACTGACAAAGGTAGAGCATATTTGAAAGAACGTAATGCGATTATGACAGATATTGCGCAAGATATTACTAATGATTTAAATTCTGAAGATATTGAAAATGTAAGGCAAGTATTAGAAGTCATCAATCATCGCATTAAAACATATAGCAATCATAAATAGGTTTTTGAAGGTGTTCAAATATAAGACTAAATATGTATGTATTGAACACCTTCTTTTTAGTTATAATTGAGAGAGTACTTTCATAAATAATGTAATAAGGTACAATTCTAAAGTAAAGTTAATCATTTCTTGAATTGTATTCTTGGGATAATATTTGTAAAATAATAATGGTAAAATAATGAAATAATTTTTGTGATATACATATAACAATTGAAGAGGAACAGAATTGAGGTGAAAGTATGAAATCTTGCCCGAAGTGCGGACAACAAGCACAAGATGATGTACAGATATGTACACAATGTGGACATAAATTTGATAGTCGTCAAGCATTATATAGAAAGTCAACCGATGAAGATATACAAACTAATAACATCAATATGAGAAAAATGGTGCCTTGGGCAATTGGTTTTTTCATTTTAATCTTAATTATTATATTGTTCTTTTTACTAAGAAACTTCAATTCACCTGAAGCGCAAACTAAAATATTAGTGAATGCGATTGAGAATAATGATAAACAAAAAGTAGCAACATTATTAAGTACTAAAGATAATAAAGTAGATTCTGAAGAAGCGAAAGTATACATTAACTATATCAAAGATGAAGTTGGGCTTAAGCAATTTGTCAGCGACCTTAAAAATACGGTACATAAATTGAATAAGAGTAAGACCAGCGTAGCTTCTTATATTCAAACCAGATCTGGTCAAAATATATTACGTGTAAGTAAAAATGGCACGCGTTATATCTTTTTCGATAATATGAGCTTTACTGCACCTACCAAGCAACCAATTGTTAAACCGAAAGAAAAAACAAAATATGAGTTTAAATCTGGTGGTAAGAAAAAGACGGTTATAGCTGAAGCAAATAAAGTGACGCCAATAGGTAATTTTATACCGGGGACATATAGAATTCCAGCTATGAAATCAACTGAGAACGGTGATTTTGCAGGCTATTTAAAATTTGATTTTAGACAAAGTAATTCTGAAACGGTAGATGTTACTGAAGATTTTGAAGAAGCAAATATAACTGTAACTTTAAAAGGCGATACAAAATTAAATGATAGTTCTAAAAAAGTAACTATAAATGACCGTGAAATGGCATTTTCAAGTTCCAAAACGTATGGTCCATATCCACAAAATAAAGATATTACCATTTCAGCTTCAGGTAAAGCGAAAGATAAAACATTTACAACACAGACGAAGACGATTAAAGCTAGCGATTTAAAATACAATACAGAAATAACTTTGAATTTTGACAGTGAAGATATCGAAGACTATGTTGAAAAGAAAGAAAAAGAAGAAAACAGCTTGAAGAACAAATTGATAGAATTCTTTGCTGGATATTCTTTAGCGAATAATGCTGCGTTTAATCAGTCGGATTTTGATTTTGTATCATCATATATAAAAAAAGGATCATCTTTTTATGATGATGTAAAGAAGCGTGTATCTAAAGGAAGTTTAATGATGATTAGTTCACCACAAATTATAGATGCTGAAAAACATGGTGATAAGATTACCGCAACCGTAAGATTAATAAATGAAAACGGTAAGCAAGTAGATAAAGAATATGAGCTTGAACAAGGCTCGCAAGACCGCTTGCAATTAATCAAGACATCAGAAAAATAGAGTATAAAACTTAAATAAGATGCATGTGTCATGGAATACAAACAACATCCTTTCAAAGTATTTACAATTAGTGTGAATTACTTTGAAGGGATTGTTTTTTGTGGAAAAATTTATGAAGTGCTGAGGTTTATATCATTTTATACCTTTTATAAGTTGTAATGATGTTCATGAAACTTGTGACTAATGCTAATATATAAAAGAGCATATTTAAATTTAGTTTCTGTTCGTGATAGTTATAAACTAATCATTATATAAAGGAGATAGTCATATGAATGATTTAACGCATTTTAACAAGCGTTCACCGATATTTATTATTATTTTAGGATCTTTGACTGCCATTGGAGCATTATCGATAGATATGTTTTTGCCTGGATTACCAGATATTAGACATGATTTTCAAACAACGACGTCTAACGCACAATTAACATTATCGATGTTTATGATTGGTTTAGCGTTTGGTAATTTGTTTGCTGGTCCAATTTCAGATTCAACTGGGCGCAGAAAGCCGCTTATTATAGCTATGATTATTTTTACATTAGCAAGTTTAGGTATTGTTTTTGTACATAATATTTGGCTGATGGTTGCATTAAGATTTCTTCAAGGAGTGACAGGTGGCGCAGCAGCAGTTATTTCAAGAGCTATAGCAAGTGATATGTATAGTGGTAATGAACTAACTAAGTTTATGGCATTATTGATGCTTGTTAATGGTATTGCACCAGTTGTTGCGCCAACAATAGGGGGCATAATTTTAAATTATTCTGTCTGGCGTATGGTCTTTGTCATTCTGACTATCTTTGGCTTCGTCATGGTCATAGGTTCTTTATTAAAAGTACCTGAATCATTAACAGTGACAAATCGTGAGTCAAGTAGTGGATTAAAGACAATGTTTAAAAACTTCAAAATATTATTGAAGACGCCACGTTTTGTATTACCAATGCTCATTCAAGGTATGACATTTGTAATATTATTTACTTATATTTCTGCGTCTCCGTTTATTATTCAAAAAATTTATGGCATGACTGCAATACAATTTAGTTGGATGTTTGCAGGAATTGGTATTACGCTCATTATATCAAGTCAACTTACTGGGTACCTTGTTGATTTTATAGACTCACAAAAATTGATGAGAGGCATGACGATGATTCAGATTATCGGTGTAATTTTAGTGACGATTGTATTGCTTAATCATTGGAACTTTTGGATTTTAGCGATAGGATTTATCATTTTAATAGCACCAGTGACAGGTGTTGCGACACTTGGTTTTACAATAGCTATGGATGAAAGTAGTAGTGGTAGAGGGAGTTCATCAAGTTTATTAGGTTTAGTGCAGTTTTTATTTGGTGTGTTGCATCGCCATTAGTGGGGGTAAAAGGTGAAGATAATCCTATACCTTACATAATTATTATTATAGCTACAGCAGTTATATTAATTATTTTACAGATTTATAATATGAAGGTATTTAAAACAAATCGATGATAAACATAGTTTCTTCTATTATATTGAATTGAAAAATTAAAAAACAAAACTTGAGCTATTCATAGACCTATGAATTTAGCATCAAAAATAAAAATGCCGAGATTATTATGTGGAAATCTCGGCATTTTTATATTGATAGCACCGTAACATATGTACTATTATCTATCCATTTGGTTTAACTTTATCTAGTTGTTTTATAGCATTTCTTTATTAGAATGAAACCGTATTATTAGTTTTGAAGTTTAATCGTATTAGCCAATAAAATGTCAGCAACTTCTTCAGGTGATTCATTACAACCATTCGAAAGCCAATTAATAAACACCCCAGCTTGACCGCCTATGATATATGTAACATAAAGCTGTTTATTGGTTACTGTAGTACTATAGTCATTCATAATTTGTTGATAGTAATCTCTCGCTAAATTTATATAGTCTATGAATAATGTTTTCATTGGATAGGTAACTAAAATGTCTTTGAAAAATTGCTCATTGTGCTTGATATACTTAGCAATAATAATGAAGAATTTATAAAGTTTAAGCTTATCCTGTTTAATATTTTCGAAATTATGATGTAGCGCGCTTAGAAGAAATTGGAATTTTTCTTTATGCTTTGAGTTGATGGTATCCAATAAATCAAATTTATCTTTGTAATAATCATAAAAAGTAGAACGATTAATATTACAATACGCGCAAATCATTTTAGTGGATATTTCTTGAAAAGGATATTCAGCCATCAAATCAACAAGTGCGTTTTGAATTTCTATTTTGGCTTGTCGTTTCATATTGTTACACCTTTGTGAATTTTAACCAACACTCTTATAAAAATTGTTGGTGTTTTTTTAGTTATCATGTCTCTATAATAAATAAAGTGAATTTTAAAAGCAAATAGGAGGAAATGTTTCATGAAAAAGATGATATTAATTAATGTCATTACGGTTGTTGTACTGTTAGCAATTGGGATTGCTGGCTTTTATTTCTGGAATAAAACAACAAGCTATGTAACAACTGATAATGCAAAAGTAAATGGCGATCAAATTAAAATAGCAAGTCCTGCATCTGGACAAATTAAATCACTTAATGTTAAACAAGGTGACAAACTCGATAAAGGTGACAAAGTAG
The DNA here is from genome assembly GCF_017151825.1 of Staphylococcus sp. EG-SA-18. NCBI lineage: Bacteria > Bacillati > Bacillota > Bacilli > Caryophanales > Staphylococcaceae > Staphylococcus > Staphylococcus sp. EG-SA-18. The sequence continues at coordinate 48,713 of NZ_JACYVY010000055.1, read as the reverse complement.
CAACTGTTACTGTACAAGGTCAAGATGGCGAAACGAAAGATATGGATCTTAAAATGCCTCAAAAAGGTACAATTGCCAAATTAGATGGTATGGAAGGTTCAATGGTGCAAGCTGGTAACCCAATCGCTTATGCATACAATTTAGATGATTTATATGTAACAGCAAATATTGACGAAAAAGATATTAAAGATGTTGAAGTAGGTAAAGATGTTGATGTGACTATTGACGGTCAAAAAGCTTCTATTAAAGGTAAAGTTGATAGTATTGGAAAAGCAACTGCTGCAAGCTTTTCATTAATGCCATCATCAAATAGTGATGGTAACTACACTAAAGTTTCTCAAGTAATACCTGTTAAAATCACTCTAGAATCAGAACCGTCTAAACAAGTTGTTCCTGGAATGAACGCTGAAGTAAAAATCCATAAAAATTAAGGGGGTCATTAAATGACTACGACCTTCATTATTAGCTACATTATTTTAGCGCTCATTATTGTTGGGGTTATCAATTTATTTTTAATAAGATCAAGAAAAAAAGGCAAACGCCAACAAAAGGAACAACAATTTACGACACGTCAATCAAATCAATCTAAATTTAAAGCTAGTGATTTAGACAAAACAACTGATCAATCGACACAACGTATGACGCATGAAGAGTTGCGTGTTGACAATCAAGATGATCATAGCCAAGTTAGTCTAAATGGTTACACAAAGGGGTCTGAGAAAGATCAAGAAGCATTCACTAATAATAATGGTGAGGAAGCAGTTGCTGCTAAAAATCCTGAATCAGAAGAATATAAAGTGAATGAAAAAATAAAAAAAGAACATAAAAACTTTATTTTTGGTGAAGGTGTTTCACGCGGTAAAATATTAGCGGCATTATTATTCGGTATGTTTATTGCGATTTTAAACCAAACATTATTAAATGTTGCTTTGCCAAAAATTAATACGGAATTTAATATTTCTGCGTCAACAGGGCAATGGTTGATGACGGGATTCATGTTAGTAAACGGTATTTTAATACCAATTACGGCGTATCTATTTAATAAATATTCATATCGAAAATTATTTTTAGTTGCGTTAGTACTCTTTACAATTGGTTCATTAATCTGTGCGATTTCAATGAATTTCCCAATCATGATGGTTGGACGTGTATTACAAGCCATTGGTGCAGGTGTACTAATGCCATTAGGTTCAATTGTTATTATTACAATTTATCCACCTGAAAAACGTGGTGCTGCCATGGGTACAATGGGTATCGCAATGATTTTAGCACCTGCAATTGGTCCAACATTATCAGGTTATATTGTACAAAATTACCATTGGAATGTGATGTTTTACGGTATGTTCATTATCGGGATTATCGCTATTTTAGTTGGTTTTGTATGGTTTAAGTTATATCAATATACAACAAACCCTAAAGCTGATATCCCAGGTATCATTTTTAGTACGATTGGTTTTGGTGCTTTGTTATACGGCTTTTCAGAAGCGGGGAACAAAGGCTGGGGTTCTGTTGAGATAGAAACAATGTTTGCGATTGGTATTATCTTTATTATTCTATTTGTAATAAGAGAATTAAGAATGAAGGCGCCAATGTTGAATTTAGAAGTATTGAAATTCCCAACATTTACATTAACAACAATTATTAATATGGTTGTAATGTTAAGTTTGTATGGTGGTATGATTTTATTACCAATTTACTTACAAAATTTACGTGGTTTCTCAGCATTAGATTCCGGATTGTTATTATTACCTGGTTCTCTAATTATGGGTCTACTAGGACCATTTGCTGGTAAGTTGTTAGACACGATTGGTTTAAAACCTTTAGCCATTTTTGGTATTGCTGTCATGACTTATGCAACATGGGAATTAACTAAATTAAATATGGATACACCATATATGACAATCATGGGTATCTATGTACTTCGTTCATTTGGTATGGCATTTATAATGATGCCAATGGTAACTGCAGCTATTAATGCGTTACCGGGACGACTTGCCTCTCATGGTAATGCTTTCTTAAATACGATGCGTCAATTAGCAGGCTCTATAGGTACAGCAATCTTAGTTACTGTAATGACAACACAAACTACACAACACTTATCAGCTTTTGGGGAAGAGTTAGATAAAACGAATCCTGTTGTACAAGATCATATGCGTGAATTAGCATCACAATATGGCGGACAAGAAGGCGCAATGAAAGTGTTACTACAATTTGTAAATAAACTAGCAACGGTTGAAGGTATTAATGATGCATTTATAGTTGCAACGATATTTAGCATCATCGCCTTAATTTTATGTTTATTTTTACAAAGTAATAAAAAAGCAAAAGCTACAGCTCAAAAGTTAGATGCAGATAATAGTATCAATCATGAATAAATAAAATAAATTAATTGAAGTGTGACTAATCAAAAATTATGTTGTGGGGACATGATTTTTAAAGTATCGGTGCCAAATATGGTTATCGATACTTTTTTTATTTGTTGATTTGTAGAATGTTAGAGGAATTATATTAAAATTTGGCATTGACGTAGTAGGTCATTAATAAAGAAAAAGCAGGAAGTGGGTCAACGAAATGAATTTTGTGAAAATAACATTTCTGTCCCAATCCCTACTATATAACATTATTTTAAACGGGGCATGCGATTACGGAAGAATAAGCTTATAACAAGTAAACCGATGCTACAGCCCAGTAAAATGATGCCGTTATGAATAGCGTCAGCTTCTGTAATCACTTGATCTGGTGGTACATTTAAATAATATTTTTTTAAAGCATCTGCAATTTCTTGTGCGAGTGCTTTAATAATATAACTGAAATACAATGTAATGACTAACATAATTGTTAACACTAAAATATTTACTACTTTTAGAACTGTGCGATTAAATACAATTGTCAGTATTGTTATGACTAGGCTAACGATACATAAAATAAAGAAACCGTTAAAGACTAAAATTAAGCGATCGATTCCTTGTTGTAAATCATTGATATTACCCAAATTAATATTTAATTGATGCATTTTTCCAATTGTCTCGTTAAAATTTTTAATGCCATCAAAATCTACAGATTCTTTGGTGAAGACAATATTAAAAATGGGTTGTTTCCACATGCTGTATCCAGCGATTGCGGTTAATATAACAACAATGATTTGAATAATCATGCTTACCAATGAACGTTTTTTCTTACCATATCGCTTACCACGATGAATATTCGATTGTTGAAATGTCTCATCAAATGGTTCTAATCGTTGATTTGGATTTGTCATGCAAGGTACCTCCGTATAAAGTTCTTTTCTTTACTTATCAATATGTCTAGTTGTCTGTTATAATGATGAAAAATCACTGTTCAATTGTAGTCTTAAATTTGAAAGTGAAAAAGAAAATATCTTCTACATTATATACTTTTTTTGGCAAAGAATGTAGGGGATAGACAATCATTGGATACATAAAATATATAAAGGTAGGTTAAGACATTGATTAGAAACCGTGTTATGAATAGCGTTGTCAATAAATATTTGCTTCACAATCGCTCGATTATGTTTAAAAATGATCAAGATGTTGAAAGATTTTTTTATAAAAGAGAAATTGAAAATAGAAAAAAACATAAGCAGCCTTCAACATTAAATGTTAAAGCAAATTTAGAAAAATTATCATTAGATGATATGCAAGTCTTTCGCTTTAATTTCAGACATCAAATTGATAAGAAAATTTTATATATTCACGGTGGATTCAATGCACTACAACCATCACCGTTCCATTGGAGATTGTTGGATAAAATCACTTTAAGTACATTATATGAGGTTGTACTGCCTATCTATCCAAAGACACCAGAGTTTCATATTGACGATACTTTCCAAGCGATACAACGTGTTTATGATCAATTAGTATCTGAAGTAGGACCTCAAAATGTCGTAGTCATGGGTGATGGTTCAGGTGGTGCACTGGCATTATCCTTTGTACAATCTCTTTTAGATAATCAACAGCCATTACCGAATAAATTGTATTTAATCTCACCAATTTTAGATGCAACACTATCTAATAAAGATATTTCGGACGCCTTAATCGAACAAGATGCGGTTCTAAGTCAGTTTGGTGTCAATGAGATTATGAAAAAATGGGCGAATGGCCTACCATTAACAGATAAGCGCATATCGCCAATTAATGGCACAATAGAAGGATTGCCACCAGTTTATATGTTTGGTGGTGGACGTGAAATGACACATCCTGATATGAAGCTATTTGAACAAATGATGTTGCAACATCATCAATACATTGAGTTTTATGATTATCCTAAGATGGTACATGATTTTCCAATTTATCCAATTAGACAATCACATAAAGCTATTAAACAAATTGCCAAATCGATAGATGATGATGTAACACAAAATAACTAATAACATATAAATGACCCAGTTACGATTTCATGCAAGATGATATTTGACATGAAATCGTAATTGGGTTTTGTTTTTGAAAATATAGCAAGGGTTATATAGACTAATTGTTAATGAGCTTCTGAGTGAAAATCACCAATAAGTGTATTGATATGTGTGATGATAAAGTATTGCCCTTTAATTTGATAAAATTGATCTAAAAAATTATCGAATTGACGTGGAATATCACTAAGTTCTGCAAAGTTAGCTGTTTTATCATAATTGCGATGAGCAACCTCATTTTGAAATTTATCATAATGTTCTAGGAAATGTTGATCTTCAAGCTGTTGTTCCACAATAGTCATAATATTATCGATGGCTTGCTTTTGTCCTTGAACATAAGCCATATGCACGCCACGCTTAAGTAGCTGATTTGCTGGTCCGTTAATGTATAACCCTTTTTGTGCATTTAATTCTGTTAATTCAAACTTAACATCATCTAATAAATCTAGTAATTCGATATGAATCTTTTGTTGTAATGCATCTGTCATTTTAATGCTCCTTTGTGTGGAATTGCTATTTTATGTCCTAATTGTTCAGGCCAAGTGATAGTTGGTTGATTTTTATAATAGTGTGCTATTTGTGTTGAAAATGATTCAGGAAAAGCATCAGAACGACGTGTGTGCTGATTAATTCCCATCATCATTACTTCATTTGTTGATGCTAGTGTACCATCTTCTTTAGTTAATGTTAAAAATAAATGCAACCGCTTATAATCGTAATCATAAATATATAAAGTAACAGTAAATACATCGCCAAGAGACAATTCTGAGAGGTATGTCGTATGTTCTTCTAGTGTAAATAGCGTATATGCTAAATTTTCGCGTTCTTTTAAAGAAAGACCGTGGCTGTAATTAAAACGATTCACGACGTCACTAAAAATGATATTATAATTTGCATCATGCATATGATTGTTATGGTCAATGAATTCAGATGTTACGGTTTGAGTATGTGTAAAAAGTTGTTTGATAATAACCATCTCCTTAGTGACTATCATACTAAAATAAATTAAGACATACACGTTATTTAATTCATGATAAAATAATAGAGAATTCGTTATTTAGGGGGAGTATCGATGGCTTTAAAGATACGGTATCAAACTACATATGAACCGTTTAAAGTAGTTGATGATATCAAAGAGATACCAAAAGATGCGACTATTGTTTGGTATGATTTTGATGAACCGAATGAACAAGAAAATGAATGGTTTAAAGCACATTTTAATTTTAATGATTTAGAAGTGGATGATGCAATTAACGGTATGCCACGAGCTAAATATAAATCTTATAAAGATTATCAATACTTAGTATTCCATAGTATTATGGGGTCAAACTATTCACCAATAGCACTAAATATTTTTATACAAGACAATGTATTAGTAACATATCATCATCAAACGTTGGAATCATTAAATAAAGTAGTCTATAAGTATATGAATACATTAGATGCAGAATTAGATTGTGCAGATGTCGTCATATTAATTTTAGATATGATGGTTGATAAATATTTCAACTTTGTATATGCACTTGAAGATAGTGTTTATCATTTTGAAGACCGCCATGTAGATGATCGCTTTAATAAAATGGTCATGGATAGTGTCTTTAAGTTACGTTCGGATTTGATTAAAGTAAAACGTGTACTGTTTCCTATGCAAGAGCTAATTGATACAATGAAACAAAATGGTGATTTGATTATAGATAATAAACATTCGCTATACATTCAACATATCGATGACCACTTGATTAAGCAACGTAATATCATTCGTACTGCTCAAGAAATGACAAACGAAATACGAGAAAATTTTGAGTCATACACGTCATTTAGAATGAATAGTATTATGCAAGTATTAACGTTAGTATCAGTTATATTTTCACCGTTAACATTCATAGCTGGGATTTATGGTATGAACTTTGTAAATATGCCGGCATTACATTTACATTATGGATATTATATTTGCTTAGCTGTAATGTTTGTTATAGCTGTCGTATTAATCATCTTTTTCAGACGTAAAAAATGGTTTTAAATTAGAAATGACGAAAAGGTAGGTTTAATCATGAGTGATTTTCAAAGAGAACAGAGAAAAAATGAACATGTTGAAATAGCAATGGCTCAATCTGACGCAATGTATTCAGATTTTGATAAGATGCGTTTTGTGCATCATTCTATCCCATCAATTAATGTAAATGATATCGATTTGACATCACAGACGCCTGACTTAACGATGGCATATCCGGTTTATATTAATGCAATGACGGGTGGTAGCGAGTGGACGAAAAACATCAATGAAAAGCTAGCTGTAGTTGCAAGAGAAACTGGCTTAGCGATGGCAGTTGGATCAACACATGCGGCATTGAGAAATCCACGCATGGCTGAGACGTTTACGATTGCGCGAAAAATGAATCCTGAAGGCATGATTTTTAGCAATGTTGGTGCGGACGTACCAGTAGAAAAGGCTTTGGAAGCAGTTGAATTACTTGAGGCACAAGCGTTACAAATCCATGTTAATTCTCCTCAAGAATTAGTTATGCCTGAAGGGAATCGTGAATTTGTGACTTGGTTAGATAATATAGCGTCGATTGTATCACGAGTGTCTGTTCCAGTCATTATAAAAGAAGTTGGATTTGGTATGAGCAAAGAATTAATGCATGACTTACAACAAATAGGCGTCAAGTATGTCGATGTTAGTGGCAAAGGTGGTACTAACTTTGTAGATATTGAAAATGAACGTCGTGCAAATAAAGATATGGATTACTTATCATCATGGGGACAGTCTACAGTTGAGTCATTACTTGAAACAACGGCTTATCAAAGCGAAATTTCAGTTTTCGCGAGTGGTGGTTTACGTACACCACTCGATGCAATTAAAAGTTTAGCACTTGGTGCAAAGGCAACTGGTATGTCTCGTCCGTTTTTAAATCAAGTTGAAAATAATGGCATTGCACATACAGTAGCTTATGTAGAATCATTTATTGAACACATGAAATCAATAATGACGATGTTAGATGCTAAAAATATTGACGACTTAACACAAAAACAAATCGTATTTAGTCCGGAAATATTGTCATGGATAGAACAACGTAGCTTGAATATACATCGAGGATAAATAAAAGAGGAGGCGAAGACCTCCTCTTTTATTTATGAGTTTGATGTTTAACTAAACCATTGAATGAATCCCATAATGACTATAACACCAATTAAATCGATTAAGAATGCACCAACAATAGGTACAACTAAATATGCTTTAGGTGAGTTACCATATTTTTTAGTAATAACATCTAAATTTGCCATGGCATTTGGCGTTGCACCAAGCCCATGCCCGATAAAACCACCTACCATTACTGCAGCATCATAATCTTTTCCTAAACCTCTAAATAAAATTAAAACAGCAAATAAAATCATAACGACAACTTGAACTAAAACAATAATAATAAGAGGTATAGCAAGTTTATAAATTTCGATTAATTGAATGCTCATTAGCGCAAGAGATAAGAAAATACCTAATGCGACATCGCCAATTTGATTAGTAATTTTTAAATCTACAATATTAAAATTAAAACTTTCAGAGATATTTCGGACAATAACAGCTACAAATAATGAGCCAACGTAAATTGGAACATTAATCCCTGTTTGAGATGTAAACAAATGACTGAAATAACTTCCAACTGCCATACAGAATACAACGATTGTAAATTGAATGAAGAATACTTCAGTGGCATTAAATTTACTATGTAAATGTTCGTTATATGCTACTTGGCTATAATCTTTAAATGTATCGTCACTATGTTGAGGCTTTAAGTTATAACGTTTGATTAAAAATTTTACAACTGGACCACCGATAAGCCCTCCAAATACAAGACCTAAAGTTGCAGCTGCAAGAGCCGCTGTCAGTGCCGAATCAATACCTAAATCTTGAATTGTCTTACCATAAGCAGCAGCATTACCATGACCGCCTTCCATAGACATGGAACCTGCTGTTAATCCTAACAAAGGTTTAATATTTAATACTTTTGCTAGTGATACACCAACTATGTTTTGAATGACTGAAATGATAGCACAAAACATAAAGTATAATAGCAAGAGTTTGCCACCTAATTTAAATAATTTCAATGATGCACCAAGACCGATTGTCGTAAAGAATGCTAACATGAAGAAATCTTGAATGAATGAAGCATCTAATTTAATCTTAACCATGCCAAATGAATCCAAAGCCGCAACTAAAATAGCAAAGATTAAGCCGCCAATCACTGGTGCTGGTATACAAATACGTTTTAAAAAATTAACGTGATTAACGATAGCCTTACCAAGTAAATAAAGGATACAAGCTAAACATAATGTTGTAATTGCATTAAGTTCTATCATTTTCAAATCCCCCTTGTTGAATATCCCTCTCCCTAAATAAGCTTTTATATGTAAGCGTTATAAAAGGGCGCTTTTAACATTATACATGCAACAAATCAATATTTCTAGTTTTTGAAAATAATATCAATAATATTAATGCATCTAAATTTAATAATTATAAATAATTCTATTGTTATATTTTATAATTAAGAACAAGTTCAATAAGAGGAGATGAATCAAAAAATATGATGGATACAAAGAAAAACAATCAACCCATCCGCATGTTGACGGCACGATTGATTGACTTATAAGGAGATAGATTTCATTTTCATGATAGTAATCAATGAAAGATGGCATTTATTTCCAAGTATCTTCGGGAAACATACAATCTGATTTACGCATGCGAGACACAAATGGATTACCTTTCACTGTGTAACGTAAAGATTTATGTGTCCAATCACCTTTATTTGGAATACCGATTCGTGGACTAGCAATAATATCTTTAGGATATTTACGATTCTTAGTATCAATAGACAATCTACAGTCATTTAACGTAGCGCCATCGATAGCCCGTGGAATGTTAAATGCCTTAGTCCATTTTCCTGGGCCATTCGTTACCTCGTAGCCTTTCTTACCTCTGTTACGGAACATAGCGGATAAACCTTCTTCTGGTTCAATTGCGCGTATAAGTACGCCTTCAGGTATACCTTCAGATTTTGTTACAAAATTAATGAGTAAATGCGTATGCATGACATGTGCATAAATTGTACCACCACGTTTATATAATGACGTGACTTTAGGTGTTATTTTACCGCCATAGCCATGAGCCGCACGATCATTCAAACCTAAGTAAGCTTCCGTTTCCACGATGTAGCCTGTATACGTTTGAGTGGTATCCTGATAAATCACTTTGACACCTAATAAGTTTTTAGCAATTTGTCTTGTATCATTATTAACGAAATCCATAATATTCTCCTCGCAATTATATGATTAAATTAAATAAAAATGATAAAGATATTTTTATTGTGGTAAATGTTTGATAAAATAGTATTGTTAAGAATTATAAAAATGTAAAGTATATACTTTGTTATGGAATATTTTATTTGCAGAGATTGAGACTCTTTTAAACGTGAACATTGCAGTGTGACATATTTTTAGTATAGTTAACGAAGCGTTGACTTTCAAATGAGTCTCCATATAGATGTGTACTTGTAGCGGGTTTTCATTTTACTAGTGATGAAATATAAAGTTCATTTTCCAAAGTGATTGACGATTGAAATGAAGTGGCTTGATAATGAATCTTGTAAATTATAACGGTAACAATAATTAAAAATATAAATATGATTAACGAAAGGGAGATTACAATGGAACAATTACCTCAAGTAGGTTTTATGAAATCATTCGTATTATTTTGGAAAAATTATGTAAATTTTAAGGGGAGATCAAGACGTAGTGAATATTGGTATATGGCACTATGGCATTTGATACTTATGGTTCCAGCTGTGTGTGTGCTAATAATAAACCTATTTCTATTCTTTATTTCTATAGCGGCAGATAACGAAACATTAATAGTTATGAGTATATTGATGATTATCCTTACATCTGTGTATACTTTTGTCTATAGTTTGGCAACGTTTATTCCAAATTTAGCGTTGTGCGTTCGAAGATTTCACGATATATCAAGAACAATGTTATTTCCAATGATTATGACAGTATTCAGTATTATATTTTATATAGTATTACAGATTATCGATAGTTATTATGACAGTGATTTTACATTAATGCCGATGGGTCTTAATATTTTGTTAGTACTTCTTTATTTTGTTTATTTAGGCCTAACAATTGTTATGATAGTATTCCTATGCTTTGACAGTAAGCCGGCAAATAAATATGGCGAAAGCCCAAAATACCCGTCTACAATTAAAAATCAACCAGTGACATCTGAAACACCGAAAACACCGGAAGAAACAGATAATCAATTGTAATGATATAAATATCTCGGCACAATGATGCTGGGATATTTTTTTACAAATAAGGCAATAAAGATATGGGAAATGCGTATCTAGCGCTAATGATACTTAACATGCAAAGAAGATACTATTTAAATATTTCAATTTCAGAAATTTTAAAAATAAATTCACTTTAAAAATATTGCATTTATAGAGAATAGAAATGTTATATTAAGATAAATACATATTTTTTTAGGAGGCAAAGTATGGGACTTGTAATTGAACATGTTACGAAACGTTTTGGCAAGATGACGGCAGTAAATGATATTTCATTAGAGTTAGAATCAGGCAAAATGTTAGGTTTTCTAGGAAGAAATGGTGCAGGTAAAACAACGACATTTCGTATGATTTTAGGCTTAAGTGAACCAACTGAAGGACACATTACGTATAACGGTAAAAAACTAGATAAAACAATGTACAATCGTATTGGTTATTTACCGGAAGAACGCGGTTTACATGGGAAATTGACAGTTGAAGAAGAATTGAAATATTTGGCAACTTTAAAGGGAATGTCAAAAACAGAAATACAACAGCAAATATCGTATTGGCTTGAGCGTTTTGATATTACTGAAAACCGCAAAAAACGAATTGATAGTCTATCAAAAGGGAATCAACAAAAAATTCAGCTGTTAGCAAGTATGTTACATAAACCAGAATTACTAATATTAGATGAGCCTTTCAGTGGTCTAGACCCAGTTAATGTTGAGTTATTAAAAGAAGCAGTTAAAGACTTAAATGATTGGGGCAGTACAATCGTTTATAGTTCTCACCGTATGGAGCATGTTGAAGAATTATGTGATGATGTTTGTATTTTAGATAAAGGTCAACTTGTTGTTTCTGGTGATATCAATCATGTACGTGCATCTAATGGTAACAAGAAAGTTGTCATTGAATCAGAAACAACACTACCAGATTTAACAAACATTAGAGGCATCATTCATAGTGAAAACATGAAGCAAGGTCTTCAGTTGACGATTGAGAATGAAGACGTAGCCAAAGATATTTATCAAGTTGTGGCACATCAAGGTTATGTTAAACGATTCCAAGTTGTAGAACCATCATTACAAGATATATTCATTGAGAAGGTTGGTGGCAAGGATGCATAAGTTTTGGGCGACATTTACTTTGACATATATCAAAAAAATTAAAGCTAAATCATTTGTAATTTTTATGATTATTATTGCTGCCTTAATGATTGGCCTATCTAACATTGATAAGATTATTAACATGTTTGATGATGGTCCAGATAAAATTGGTGTAGCAGCACCGAATGAACAAATCTATAAGGTTTTCAAGCAACAGGCGAATACATTTCATAGTGATGCTAAGTTTACTAAAGTTTCTATAGAAGATGCTGAAAAAGAAGTAAAAAAACATAAACTTGATAAAGCTTATATTATCAAGGTGAATCAAAATCGCACGTTACAAGGGACAATCATTAGTGAGAAGCGAGTAAGTCATGAAGATTCACAAAAAGTACAAGCACTGCTTACAGCTATTCAAACAAATATGGTAGCCGGGGAATTAAATATCAACAAAGAAGACTTACAAAAATTACAAGCACAAAGTAAAGTTGATAATAAGGTGATTTCTAATGATGAAGTCGATAAAGTATCAGAAGGACAAAAGATTTTCAACTATGCTTTAGCTTATGGCATTATCTTTCTAATGTTCTTTATTGTTTTAAATTATGCATCTCAAATAGCTATGGAAATTGCTAGTGAGAAAACATCGCGTGTCATTGAAATGATTATTACAAGTATTTCACCAATCCAACATATTTTTGCTAAAATTTTAGGCGTTATAGCAGTTGCCGTGACTCAGATTATTTTAATTGTATTGATGGCAGTTATATGCATTTTTGCCTTTGACTTAAAAGACTTGCTACAAGGTTTTAACGTGGAAATGAATCAATTGTCTTGGCAAATTATTATTGTCGGAATTATAAGTAGTATTGTTGGAATTATGGCGTATGTATTACTTGCAGCCATCCTCGGATCATTAACATCTAGAATAGAAGATTTAAATCAATCTTTGATGCCACTGACATTACTTGGTATGATTGCATTTTATATCGCGATATTCACGATAAATAATCCTGATGGGCGACTTGCTTTAATCACAAGTTATATTCCGTTTTTAGCGCCATTTCAATTAGTTGTACGCGCTCAAACTTCAGGGCTTCAAATATATGAGGTCATCTTAAGTTCTTTAATCTCAATTGTAATGGTAGCTGTCTTGATATGGATTGCAATTAAAACATATAAAGATTCAGTACTTACATTTGAACGTGGCTTATTTAATTCAATGAAACGTGTATTTAAAAAATAAAATTGATGAGAGTGACACACATTTATCATATAAAATGATGATGAAAGCGTGTTACTCTTATTTTTTTATATTTAGCTATAGAATAATGTCTAAAAAAGTGTACAATATGAATGTGAAAACGAACTTTTTAAAATGGGAATGTGAAGTAAGAAGAAATGTAAACAAATGATATGTAGCCGATAGATTATTGGTAGCAAATGTGTGATGGAGTGATTTCATGTTATATCCGATTTTTATATTTATATTAGCTGGCTTATGTGAAATAGGTGGGGGATACCTGATTTGGCTGTGGCTTAGGGAAGGACAGTCTTCACTTGTTGGGCTAATAGGCGGTGCGATACTCATGTTATATGGTGTCATTGCGACATTTCAATCATTTCCATCATTCGGAAGAGTATATGCAGCATATGGTGGCGTATTTATCATCATGAGTTTGATTTTTGCGATGGTCGTAGATAAACAAATGCCAGATAAATATGATGTTATCGGTGCAATCATTTGTATTGTAGGTGTTTTAGTAATGTTGCTACCCAGCAGAGCTTGAACACTTGTGGTTAGAAGGGAGAAGTAAAAATGATAGTTGAAGTTGAGCACCAAAGACAAAGTGTAGATTTAATCAAAATTGATAATGATGAAACTAAAATTATTTTTACGAATTATGGAGCAAGAGTAGTGTCTTGGAAATATCATGATAATAATATTGTTCTTGGAAATGTTGTTGAAGCGGATGAATTTTATCATAGTAATCCTTTTAAATTTGGTGCTTCTATAGGAAGATATAGCGGTAGAATTGATAATGCTAAATTTAAGTTGAAAGGTAAAGAATATCAGTTAGAAAAAAACAACGGCGAACATCATTTACATGGTGGATGTCATGGTTTGGACAATAAGTTATTTGATTATGAAATTAGAAATGAAATTGCTCAAATTAAAGTGATATTTAAGACGGTGTTGAAATCAGCTGATGATCATTTCCCGGGTGATATCGATGTGACGATTACACATATTTATGATGCGGATCACCAATGGTCGATTGAATACGAAGCAGTTGCATCAGAAGACACATTGTTTAGTCCTACGAATCATGTGTACTTCAATTTGAATCGAGATAATAATGTCGTTGATAATCATCGCATTTCAAGTAATCAATTAGATATGTATGTATTAGATGAGCGAAATATTGTTACAGGTGATATTCTAGATTTACATGAAGTGTTTGAAGATAACAAGATAAAATTGAGTGATATTTTTACATCACAACATGCGCAATTAAGCCAACAAATGACACGTTTTGGTGGTCTCGATCACCCATTTACAGTTGGTGAACATAAAATGTATGTTGAAAATCATGAATTTATGTTAGAGGTCGATACAGATATGCCTCATGTTGTGTTCTTTACTTTTAACCAGCCTGATGAGTGGGATAGTCCATTTAATATTTATAAACCACATTCTGGCTTTACATTAGAAACACAATTTTTACCAAATGATATTAATTTATATGGTGAAAAAGCACCGTCAATTTTAAAAGCTGGTGAAGTGTTCAATTCGAAAACAAGTTTCCGTATCGAAGAAAAAGTAGAAAATGATTAAAAGTATCGGCATTTATATAATATTTATGTTATTTGGCGGAATTTTGAATAGGTTATCAAGAATCGTATCAAATGAAGTGACATCATTAATATACAGTTTGAAATAAAGAAAATATATAACATAAAAAAGGAATCAATAGCATCAGTGGTTATAGATAAGACTATTATACAAACGATGTGTAAGTTGATTCCTTTTTGTTTTGAAAAGTTCATTTAACACTTATAATGAAAGGTAATTATTTCAATGTTCTGTTATACATTTTTTGAAGTTTATCGCGTCTTGTTGGTGACAGAAATGGATTGTTTAGTGCATATCGTAACATATCTTGATTTTGTCTATCATTATAATAAAGTTCATTAAGCTGTTGTACAGATAAACGATGTTCGATTGGTGCTTCTTGTATTAAGTAAAGCTGATCATTTGGAGATACATAGCCTTGTTTTAATACCCGGAAATAGAAACCTGTTTTACCAGATGTAGACATGCGCTTCACTAAATCAGGAATATTATATTTTGCTTGAATTTTCCAGCATGGTTCTCTAATTTCAGAAACCTCAATTAACGCTTCACCTAAACGATATTGATTACCAAAGTAAACATCAGATTCGTCTAAATAATCAAATGTTAAATTCTCTCCAAACATCGCATGAATAGGTAGTGTAGGTAAATCATCTTGATACAGTGCATAATTATGCTTACTAAACCCACAAACTGCTTTATGTGGTCCACCATGATCTTTATAAGCCTGTTCATCACCAGTGAAACCAGTTGAAGATAACCATGTTGTTTGTGAAATCTTAGTTTTATCTAAAGCAGAGCGCATCGGTCTTTTCGAGCTATAAGGCAAATCTTGGATTTTTCCTGTCGAAATTGCGTGAATTGATATCATATCATTCTCCTTAACGAGTATTATTTAAAATATATTGTACTATAAAACATTTTTAGAATTGTAAATTCTGATTGATATGTTTAAAAAAATGTTAGAAATAAGGGTATGTTAATTTATACGAGTCATGTAAAATATGAATTGAATAGATTACATAAATATGGGAGGCTACCTTCATGAAAGATGTCAAAGCACTCAAGTTAATGACATTAAATGATGTTTTAAGTCAAATCAATGGTGATATGACGCTGGGAATTGGTACAGGAAGTACAATGGAATTACTCTTACCTCAAATGGCGCAACTAATTAAAGAACGTGGTTACAATATTACAGGTGTATGCACTTCTAATAAAATTGCATTTTTAGCAAAAGAATTAGGTATTAAAATATGTGAAATCAATGATGTTGATCATATCGACTTAGCAATTGATGGTGCTGATGAAGTAGATCCATCTTTAAATATAATTAAAGGTGGCGGTGGTGCGCTGTTCAGAGAGAAAGTTATAGATGAAATGGCATCGCGTTTTGTTGTGGTTGTCGATGAAACGAAAATAGTTCAATACTTAGGTGAGACGTTTAAGTTACCAGTAGAGGTGGATAAATTTAACTGGTATCACATATTACGTAAAATTGAATCATACGCTGATATAAAAGTAGAACGTCGTGTAAACGAAGATGTCGCATTTATAACTGATAATGGCAATTATATTTTAGATTGTAAGTTACCAAAAGGAATTGACCCATATAAGTTCCATGAGTATTTAATTCATCTGACAGGTGTGTTTGAGACAGGATACTTCTTAGATATGGCAGATCAAGTTATTGTAGGCACTCAAGAGGGTGTTAAAATTTTAGAAAAATAATATATAGTATAGAAAAGCGCTTGCTAGCATCATCTTTTTAAGAGGTACTAGCAAGCGCTTTGTTATTATTTGTTTTTATCTGAAGATTGTTCTTCAGTTTTTTCGATATGTTTTTCTGCATCAATTACAACTGATGAACGTCTGTCTTCTTTATAAGTCGCAGGTTCTTTTAATGATTGCTCTATTTCATCTTCATTTGAATCGTTTGTTAAATCGTCACTTTGTGGTGCTTGTTTAACTGATTCTGCTGATTCTACTGACTCCGAAGTGATGTCATGATCTTCATCATGATTAGATTCAGTTTGATTACCTATGTGATGTTGAGGTTCTGTTTTTTCAGTACCTTCATGAATGCTTGGTTCGTCAGCCACTGTATTTTCAGTATCATTTTTAGCAACACCGACCGTTGATGCAGTAGCTACACCTGTTTTTTCAGCATCTTTAATATTTGAAGAAGATTTTTCAGCCTCAGTATGATTAGTTTCTTCATCGTCATTGACATGGTCTAAATAATTATTAGGCTCAAGTTCTTCAAGGTTTCGTCTTGTTGTTAAATATGCAATACCTCGGATAATTAAGCTTAAACCAATGTATCCTACTGCAACGATTGCTGTTGAAATGGCGATGACTTTGATTGAAAATAGATCGCCGATTTCTTCGCTAAACAAGAAAATAAGTCCGAATGTCATTGAAGCATGGAATGTCGTTGCAATATAAATTGTACGTCCTTTAGTCGCTCTAATTAATTCACCAAGAATCATAGAGAATGAGAATGTATAAAGGAAGTTATAAGCAGCAAATTCTGTACCATAAGTTGTATTTGCTGAGAAAACTGAATACATCAAACCAACAACAATACTTGCAAAGAACGTGTTCATTTTCGTTTCAACAATATTTTGTAAGTATGAGCGGAATCCGAATTCTACTACGAACGCCATCAGAATATGTCCAATCAGAATGTGTGTAATAGGTACTGATAAGCCTGTTGATTGTAATAAAATAAAGCTATCTGCAAATGTATTAAAGCTGTACATACCAATAATTAGAATAATTAAAGGTAAAATTAAAGCTAGCAATAGACGTTCAATTACTTTCAGGCTGATTGAGAATTTTAAACCTGCAAGTTGGACCTTTTTATATTTGAAAACGAGTATACAAATGATTGCAGCAATTAATGGTGCTAGATCTGTAACTTCAAATATAAAGTGTTTGACACCAATTATAGACTGGAAATCTCTGAGCATAATGGATAACGCCATTGTAATGACAAAGAAGACGAAAATCGTCATTGCCCATTGAAAACCAGAAATTTTATTGTTCTTCATTATATGTAACCTCCATTAGGTAACAAGCAAAATATCTTTTAGTAACAATTATACATATTACAAGCCGAGAGATAAATTGTCTATGTCAATATTAATGAAAATGTAATAGTCTTGACGTATTTTATTAACATAAATCAGCTAAGTATTCGTTATTACATAGAAAATAGGGGTAAAAGTAATGTAGATAAGTATTTTTAAGGTACGGATTTAACTATGAATTGAATTCAAAATTTCCTATACGTTATACTTTAATTGTTAATAAGCCACATAAATAAGAGGGGGAAATGCTGTGTACAAGCAAGGTGAACCAAATTTATGGACTGGAAGGTTAGATAGTGAAACAGACCCGAAAAAATTTAGACATTTTCAAACAGTAACATTTGAAGATTTGTCTAAGCTGGAAAAGAGTAGTATGCCATCAGGGGTCGGTATATTAGGCTATGCTGTTGACAAAGGTGTTGCTTTAAACAAGGGGCGCATTGGTGCAAAAGAAGGGCCAGATGCGATTAAACAAGTATTTGCAGGTTTGCCGGATTTGAATCAATGTGAAACTTTAGTCGATTACGGAAATGTTTATCATGATCATGAGGAATTAATTGATACTCAAAAAGAATTTGCTATGCTTGCAGCGAAGTCAATTGCTAATCATAGACAAACATTTTTATTAGGCGGTGGACATGATATTGCGTATGCACAATATTTAGCTACGCGTAAAGTTTATCCAACACAGTCAATCGGTGTGATTAACATTGATGCGCATTTTGATACTCGTGCTGAACAAGAATCAACATCTGGTACGAGTTTTAGACAAATTTTAGAAGAGGATGACAATACTGATTATTTAGTTCTTGGTATAGCTCAAGGTGGTAATACGCAAAGTTTATTTGATTATGCTAAAGAGAAAAAGATTGATTATGTCTTTGCAGATGAATTATTAAACCATGTGTCGCCACCTATTAAAGATATGATTGAGCGTTTTGTGCATGAACATGACGTCATTATGTTTACGATTTGTATGGATGTCATTGATAGTGCATTTGCACCAGGGGTAAGTGCGCCTGCAGTGTTAGGTTTGTATCCACATACTGTTCTTGAATTAGCAAAACGTATTATTCCAAGTGATAAGGTGTCTTCAGTTAGTATTGCTGAGATGAATCCAACATATGACGCTGACAATAGAACTGCTAAGCTCGTTGCTAATTTAGTGCATCATTTTTTAAAATAATTAAAAATATTTATATGTGACGAGATTTGCATTGCAGGGCAGAATGTGAGTATTTCTTAATAGAAGTTATATTAACGTTGATATATTTGAAAAATAATTGCAGTAAGAAGACTCTTAAGTTGTAGTCATCTTACTGCTTATTTATGTTTGTTGGTCTGAATGTAATGATTTATACATGTAAATCATAAAATTGGTTGTGAAATTGTTTTACAGTTGACTGAGCAACTGCATAAGAGGCTCTAATAACTTAAGTTAAAGGCAAAAGGTATACAGTTGACTGAGCAACTGCATAAGAGGTTCTAATAACTTAAGTTAAAGGCAAAAGGTATACAGTTGACTGAGCAACTGCATAAGAGGCTCTAATAACTTAAGTTAAAGGCAAAAGGTATACAGTTGACTGAGCAACTGCATAAGAGGCTCTAATAACTTAAGTTAAAGGCGAAAGGTATACAGTTGACTACGCAACTGCATAAGAGGCTCTAATAACTTAAGTTAAAGAGCCTCTAAAAGTCCATATAAATAATCTTGGCATTGTTGTACGAATGTATGTACTTGTTCGGAGTGTTTGCGTTTTTTATGGTAATTGATATAAATTTTTCGGCCTAAGTTTGGACGAATTTTTTTATATTCTAAATTAGACGTGTGAAATGATTGGTAATAAAATCTCGGAATGATAGCGTAACCTAAGCCGAGATGAACAAATCCAACTGCTGATTCGAATCGATCTGTTTCTACAACGACATTTGGACGAATATTTCTTCTATTAAAATAGTCATCTAAGTGTTTGCGCACTTGAGAATTTTTGTTTGGTAATATGAGTGGCAAATTTTCAACATCTACCCAATTTTGATTTTTAAATGTTTCCTTGGGTGCTAATAAAATGTAAGATTCCTCATATAATGGAATAGATTTTATATCTTCGTGGGTTATTTTTTCATTTGTTATAGCTAAATGAATATTAAAATTCAGTAATTGCTCTATAGATTGATGTTTATCATGTATTTCATATAAACGATATTGCTGTTCAGGGTAGTCGGAATGGTGCTTTCGAATTAAATTCGCAATCCATTGATTCGTAGATTCAAGAGTCCCAATTTTTATCCTTGGTTCTGATGTAACGCTTAAATCATACATTTTTTCCATCGTGGATCGATATTGTTGAACTAATTCGCTCGCATAACGATAAAACTGTATTCCTTTTTCGGTAATCTTGATGTCTTTTGTTGAACGTGTAAATAAGTCATAACCTAAATCTGCTTCCATTTTTTTAATCGTAGCAGTTAAAGATGGCTGGCTAATATGTAAAAATTGTGCAGCTTTAGTAAAACTATTATATTTCACGATAGCCAAGAAGTATTCTAACTGAATAATTTTCATGTGTTTTGCTCCTTTTATTTATAGATTCAAGCTATGGATAATTAGTTTATTTATATTTGTTGGCTATATTTTAACATACTATAATGAATATTGAAGATAATAATGTAAGCGTTTTAAATTTAGTGGAATTAACTTCTAAAAAGAACAGGAGCGAATTTTATGAGAAAAATTCAAGCAAAAAAAGGTTTGAGTATTGAGTGTAAAGGTTGGGAACAAGAAGCAGTACTTAGAATGTTATACAACAATTTAGACCCAGAAGTTGCTGAAAGACCAGAAGATTTAGTTGTTTATGGTGGTATTGGAAAAGCAGCACGTAATTGGGAAGCTTTTGAAGCAATAGAGAAAACGTTACGAGAATTAGAATCAGATGAGACAATGTTAGTACAATCAGGAAAGCCAGTTGCTGTATTTAAAACACATGAAGAAGCGCCACGTGTATTAATTTCAAATTCAGTATTAGTGCCTGAATGGGCAAACTGGGATCATTTTAATGAATTAGATAAAAAAGGTTTAATCATGTATGGACAGATGACAGCCGGTAGTTGGATATATATTGGTTCTCAAGGTATTGTGCAAGGTACTTATGAGACATTTGCCGAGCTAGGTAATCAACACTTTAATGGAGATTTAGCAGGCACTGTTACACTGACAGCAGGTTTAGGTGGTATGGGTGGTGCGCAACCGTTAGCAATTACTATGAATCATGGGGTAGCAATTTGCGTGGATGTTGATGAAACACGTGTTGATAAGCGAATTGATACGAAATACTGTGATGTTAAAACAGCTGATTTAGATGAAGCATTAAAATTAGCAGAAGAGGCGAAAGAACGTGGAGAAGGATTATCAATCGGGTTAGTTGGAAATGCTGTAGACATCCATCAAGCGATTCTAGAAAAAGGATTTAAAATTGACATTATTACTGACCAAACAAGTGCACATGATCCGCTAAATGGATATGTGCCACAAGGATACTCTGTAGAAGAAGCGAAAGTATTGCGTGAAAAAGATCCGAAAAAATATGTTGAACTGTCACAAGCTTCAATGGCAAAGCATGTTGAATTAATGCTTGAATTCCAAAAACGTGGCGCTGTAGCATTTGATTATGGTAACAATATTCGTCAAGTAGCCTTCAATAACGGAGTGAAAAATGCTTTTGACTTCCCAGGCTTTGTACCAGCTTACATTAGACCATTATTCTGTGAAGGTAAAGGGCCATTCCGCTTTGCTGCGTTGAGTGGTGATCCAAAAGATATCGAGCGTGCGGATGAAGAAATGAGCAAACTTTTCCCAGAAAATGAAAAGTTATTAAGATGGCTTGATTTAGCTGAAGAAAAAATTTCATATCAAGGACTACCATCACGTATTGCTTGGTTAGGCTATGGAGAAAGAGCGAAAATGGGCTTAGCTTTAAATCGTCTTGTACGTGACGGTGAAATTTCAGCACCAATTGTTATTGGACGAGACCATTTAGATGCTGGTTCAGTTGCTAGTCCTAACCGTGAAACAGAAAGTATGAAAGATGGTAGTGACGCGGTTGGTGATTGGGCTGTATTGAATGCACTCATTAACACAGCTGCAGGTGGTTCATGGATTTCATTCCATCACGGTGGCGGTGTTGGCATGGGATATTCACTTCATGCGGGTATGGTTGTTGTAGCAGATGGATCAGAGCGTGCTGAAAGAAGATTGGAACGTGTATTGACGACTGACCCAGGTATGGGTGTTGCCCGACATGTTGATGCTGGCTATGACATCGCTATTCAAACAGCTAAAGAAAAAGGTATTCATATTCCAATGATTGATAAAGCAGGTGATAAGTAATGAATGATTTAATAATTAATCATATAGCAGAATTAATTTTACCGAGATCAACAGATAAACCTTTGAAGGGTAAGGAATTAGATGAATTAAATGTTGTGAAAAATGGTACAGTTGTCATTAAAGATGGCAAAATTGTATATGCTGGAACACATACAGATGACTACGATGCGACTGAGACGATTGATGCTAGTGGGAAGGTAGTGTCCCCAGCATTAGTAGATGCACATACCCATTTAACATTTGGTGGATCTCGAGAACATGAGATGTCATTAAAACGTCAAGGTAAGTCTTACCTTGAAATATTAGAAATGGGTGGTGGCATATTATCTACCGTTAATGCTACTAGAGAAACATCCGAAGATGACTTGTTTAAAAAAGCAGAGCATGATTTGCTTACTATGATTAAACACGGCGTGCTTGCAGTTGAAAGTAAGAGTGGTTATGGATTAGATAGAGAAAATGAACTGAAGCAATTGAAAGTGTCTAATCGTTTAGCTGAGAAATATGATTTAGACATGAAACATACTTTCCTAGGGCCTCATGCTGTACCTAAAGAGGCAAGTTCAAATGAGGCATTTTTAGAAGAAATGATTGCGTTACTTCCGGAAGTAAAACAATATGCAGACTTTGCGGATATTTTCTGTGAAACAGGTGTATTTACAATAGAACAATCGCAACATTATATGCAAAAAGCCAAAGAAGCAGGTTTTAAAGTGAAAATACATGCGGATGAAATTGATCCGTTAGGCGGACTGGAATTAGCAATTGATGAACAAGCAATATCAGCAGACCACTTAGTAGCTTCTAGTGATAAAGGAAAAGAAAAGTTGCGAAATAGTGATACTGTAGCTGTCCTCTTACCTGCAACGACGTTCTATTTAGGTAAAGAAGATTATGCAGATGCAAGAGGCATGCTAGACAATAACGGTGCGATTGCATTAGCAACTGATTATAACCCTGGTAGTAGTGTCACAAACAACTTACAACTTGTTATGGCGATTGCAGCCTTGAAATTAAAGCTATCACCTAATGAAGTTTGGAATGCTGTTACGGTCAATGCTGCTAAAGCAATAGACATTAACGCGGGTACAATTAACACAGGTGATAAGGCTAATTTAGTAATTTGGGATGCACCAAATCATGAATATATTCCATATCATTTTGGTATCAATCACGCAGAAAAAGTTATTAAAGACGGTAAGGTCATCGTAGATAACACATTATCTTTTAAAGCATAAAATAATTAGAAAGCTCTAAGCATTGGTTTACACTAATGTTTAGAGCTTTTGTGGTTTGTAAAAACAAGTTTATCCGAGAACACGTTTTTGTATAGATTCTTAATTATAAAAGTTAGAATAGTTTGACAACAGTGTTACGATATTATTAAACAACTGTCTATCATTAGCGAAAGTAATTAACAAGAGTACATTGTTGTGAAATCATCGTTTAATAGTCAAAGATGATCATCGTAGGGTAGACAACATATCATTGACTTAAGGAAGGGGAATGACCGATGGGATTAAAAGATCAAGCTGTTACCTGGAGAAGGTATTTTCATCAATTTCCAGAACTATCCGATAAAGAATTTAAGACTACACAAAAAATTAAAGATATTTTAACAGAACATCATATTAGAATATTAGACTTACCACTTGCGACTGGGCTTGTTGCTGAAGTGGGACAAGGTCTGAGTTGTATAGCTGTTCGGGCTGACATTGATGCTTTACCGATTCAAGAGCTTGTTGAACAGGATTTTAAATCTGAAAATGAAGGTGTTATGCATGCGTGCGGTCATGATATTCACATGGCTAGTATTTTGGCTACGGCTGTAAAATTAAAAGAAATTGAGGGCACTCTTACTGGGCGTGTTAAATTCATTTTTCAACCAGCAGAAGAACTAGGACATGGCGCTTTTAAAATTATTGAAACACATGCATTAAAAGATGTACAAGCAGTATTGGGTTTTCATAATGACCCATCGCGTTCGGTAGGTACATTTGCAATCAAAACAGGGGCAATTACATCAGCAGTAGATCGTTTTGAGTTTCATATTAAAGGCGTGGGTGGTCATGCTGCAAAGCCAGAACAATGCAACGATCCAGTTATTGTGTTGGCGCAATTGATTAATAGTATTCAATCCATAGTTAGTAGAAATCTATCTGCGTTTGATGAAGCGGTAGTAACAATTGGACAAATATCATGTGGTAATACTTGGAATGTCATTGCTGATCATGCGTATGTACAAGGCACAGTGCGTAGTTTTGATCCTGTGGTACGAAAGCTTGTAGAAACACGATTACAAGATATTGCGGACGGATTGGCTCAAGCATATAATATGAAAATTAATTTAAATTATACACATTTACCTGGCGCTGTGATGAATGATGAGGCATTGACGCATAAAGCAATTGCAGTAGCCCAACATGTTGGATATAAGGTGGAAATGATGGAACAGCCGCTTACGATTGGAGAAGATTTTTCAGGTTATAGTCAACATTTTCCAAGTGTATTTGCGTTAATTGGTTCTCATAGTGAATATGATTTACATCATCCTCAATATAAACCGGATGAAAGGATTCTTGAAAAAGTACCTGAGTATTTTGTTGAATTTGTAAAAAGACTATTGCATGAGTAATTCGAGCTTGTTTTTATAAAGAAGAAAGTAATTTTTAGTGTAATCATGATTAAGTTCCTAGGAAGATTGGGTAAATAATAACCATTAAGCGAATAAGGAGATGTTAAAAAATGGCAGCTCAAGATCCTAGAACAAAATTTAAAACAACGGATTATGAAAAACAAGAACAAGAGGTACCGGGTTTACAATCTGAAATGACGCCAGCACCTGATTGTGGCGAAACGTCTTACCAAGGTCATCAACGCTTACAAGGCTATAAAATATTAGTCACAGGTGGTGACTCAGCAATAGGGCGTGCAGCAGCAATTGCGTATGCTAAAGAAGGTGCAGATGTAGCGATTAACTATCTTCCGAGTGAAGAACAAGATGCACAAGAAGTACGCCAAGTGATTGAAGAAAGTGGTCAAAAGGCAGTGTTAATTCCTGGTGATATAAGAGATGAGCAGTTCAACTATGACCTTGTTGAACAAGCATATCAACAATTAGGTGGCTTAGATAATGTTACTTTAGTTGCTGGACATCAACAGTATCATGATGATATTCATGGATTTACAACTGAGGCATTTACAGAAACATTTGAAACGAATGTCTATCCGCTATTTTGGACAGTTCAAAAAGCATTGGAATATTTAAAACCGGGTGCGTCAATTACAACGACATCATCTGTACAAGGTTATAATCCTAGTCCTATTCTTCATGATTATGCCGCTTCAAAAGCAGCAATTATTTCATTAACTAAAAGTTTTTCAGAAGAATTAGGACCAAAAGGAATTAGAGTGAACTGTGTAGCGCCTGGTCCATTCTGGTCACCATTACAAATTTCTGGTGGACAACCTCAAAGTAAAATCCCAACATTTGGTCAAAAAACACCTTTAGGTCGTGCAGGTCAACCTGTTGAGTTATGTGGAACTTATGTGCTATTAGCGTCAGAAGAATCAAGTTATACAACTGGACAAGTGTTCGGTGTTAGCGGTGGAGTGCAAATAGATTAGGTTTGTATGAAGCTTTTAATTGAACAACATAATATTAATTTAGTTACTTCAATCCATTAAATTAAAATGAATTGGTGAAGTGTATTTTAAATAGTCGGTAAAGGTGTGTATCTTTATCGGCTTATTTTAATACTCTGTCATAAGGAGCGTTTGCTCAGGGTGTGGATTATAAGGTTTAAGCAGAATAAACTTTCTTAATGAGGATGTCAGGACAACAACGAAAAAATTAAAAAATGTTGCGGGATTGGGTTTAGGGACGGTTAGTGGAAGAAAGTTAAATTCATTAACAAGTGAAATACCTAAGGCTAGATATTAAACGTCAGAACGGACAAAGAATAATAGGATATGTTTTCAATTAAATAGCGAAGTATTTATATGTTAAGATGATGTAAATTACATAGAAACGCTACCCGTAGAAGTACTGATCATAGAAACGCTGATAAACGTAAATTTGCAAACTCGATATTAAACAAAGGGGTTGTTATTATGGCATTAATAGTATCTAGAGCTATATTATTTTTGATTTTAGCATTAGCTTTTGGAATAGCGACTGTTTTTCCTGAACAAAAATTACCATTATATATAGTATTCACATTATTTGTAGCAGTTGCGATCGTTTCGAATGTATGGTTTACACATCAAAACGTTAAAAAGCATATCATTAAGTTTAACAAATACGTCGCATACTTTTTATCCTTTGTCTCAGGGTTACTTTACATTGGATTTGTAATTTATACATTAACTATAGGGAGCTATGATGTTTTACCAATTATTATATTTGCAATAAGTATCGTATTGGTTCAAATATTAGAAAATATACTGGGAATCAGTATAAAAAATACGCGTCTATCAAACAAACAGTTGAAAGTCATCTCCAAGCAACGTGTTCAGCAATTTAAAGTCATATCATTAATATTAGTAAGTGTGTCTATCGTGTTCATTTTTATTGCATTAATGCTTAAATGGTGGCTTTTACTTGTTATTAGCATTATTGTTTTGATTATTATTACAGTAGCAATGATTGTTTATGAAAAATATTATACGACTCCTGATTAATTTATGATTGACGTACTAAGGATTATCTTGTAACGTAAACGTAAATAAGCATCACTTATCTAGAGAGGTGGAGGGACTGGCCCTATGAAGCCTCGGCAACATCTCGAATGTGCCAATTCCAGTAACCGTAATGGTTTGAAGATAAGCAGGTAAAGCACATGAAAACCTCTTTCTTCATCGTTTGTGAGAAAGAGGTATTTTTAATTGGAAAGCAGGTAAAAAGGATGGAAGTACATAAAAAGAGCAATGCTTGGGCATTATTCCCCTTGTTATTATTTGTGGCGTTGTTTTTAGGCGTAGGTATTATCACAGGTGATTTTACTTCAATGCCATTAAATGTTGCAATTACGATAACGGTAATTGTGGCGTTATTAATGAATCGAAAAGAATCATTTGCTAAAAAAGTTGAGGTCTTCACGAAAGGTGCAGGCCATTCAAACATTATTTTAATGATGTTGATTTTTATTTTAGCAGGTGCATTTTCAAATACAGCTGAAAAAATGGGTGGCGTAAAGTCGACAGTTAATTTAGGACTATCATTAATCCCAGAAAATTTAATTATTGTAGGATTGTTTGTGATTTGTATGTTTGTTTCTATATCTATGGGGACGTCTGTAGGGACTGTTGCTGCAATAGCACCTGTTGGTTACGGATTTGCACAAGCGACAGATGTACCAACTGCGCTAGCAATGGCTACAGTTGTTGGAGGTGCAATGTTCGGCGATAATCTATCAATGATTTCAGATACAACAATTGCTGCGGTTAGAACACAACATACGAAAATGAAAGATAAATTCAGAGTAAACTTTAAAATTGTATTGCCAGGTGCTATTTTAACGATTATTATTCTGTATTTCTTAACGAATGGCATTTCTTTAAATCATGCTAAAAGCTATGATTATAATCTAATTAAAGTTGTACCGTATATTTTAGTATTGGTATTAGCATTATTAGGTGTAAATGTCATTATCGTATTGATTGGCGGAACATTATTAGCCGGAATCATTGGTCTCATAGATGGTTCATTCGGTTGGATGGGGCTACTAGATGCAGTGTCCAAAGGTATTATAAGCATGGAAGATATTGCTATGATTGCGTTGCTAATTGGTGGTTTAGTCGGTATTATTCAACACAATGGTGGTATTGAATGGTTGTTGCAATTTGTTCGCTCTAAAGTGAAATCAAAGCGTGGCGCAGAATTAGGAATTGCGAGTTTGGTAAGTGTCGCAGATATTGCCACGGCAAACAACACCATCTCTATTATTATGTCAGGTCCTTTAGCTAAAAATATTGCAGATGAATATGATGTAGATTCAAGGAAATCAGCAAGTATTCTTGATATATTTGGAGGCTGCTTCCAAGGTTTATTACCATATAGCCCGCAAGTCATTTCAGCGGCTGGTGTAGCTGGTATTTCACCGTTAATGTTATTCCCATACAGCATTTATCCTATATTATTAGGTGTATGCGGACTTATTGCGATTTTATTTAATTTTCCAAAGCTAAAAAAGAACACTAGTCAAGAAATGAAACGTTAATGCTTAACAATATATCGATGTAGCCAAGTAAGGTGGCTTGTTATATTAACAGATCATGTTGTACTCACCGTATAACGCTAATCTTTTAAAAATGATGATCATCTATGTTTGGAACTGAGCAAAAATACGTTAAAATAAAAGTAAGAGCGAAAGTGGGTGGACAACAGTGGCAAAATTTAATGTAGAGAATGAACATGTCGAAGTTGAAGTTGAAAAGCTTTATAAATTTTCTCCAGAGTTAGTATACGAAGCTTGGACAAAGAAAGATTTGTTGAAACAATGGTTTATGACATCGGCCAGAACGAATAAAGAGATTGAAGCGGACGTTAAAGAAGGCGGTAAATATCGTATTGTAGATCAACAACGTAATGGCAAAGTAAATGTGATTGAAGGCATTTATGAATCTTTAGTTATGGATGAATACGTTAAGATGACTATCGGTATGCCTGGACTAAGTGAAACACAAGATGTCATTGAGGTAGAATTTTTTGAACGTGAAACAGGTGGCACCCAAATGCTATTTTATTATCGTTCATTAGTTGAAAAAGAAAGACGATTTACTAATTTAGAATACAAGCAAAAGAAAAAAGAATATCATGATGCCATGGTGCATGGTTTCGAATTGATGTTTGATAAGATGTACCACGTTATCGAAACATCAACACAACAATAAAATGATAAAAGGAAGTTATGATAGGCTCAAGGCCATTAAATCATAACTTCCTTTTTTCTAATTTGAAATATCATTATGTAGTAAATACTCATTATATTTTCTTACAAGTGTTTCAAAGAATATATGATAACTGATGAAGCTAGAATAGTCTGTACCATCAGTTAAGTAGAATGTGTTACTGGATACATAGACGTTGTAATTTGCTTTTTGAGCAAGGGTATTATCTTTCATTGTAGTAACAGAAATAAAGTATTTTTGTCTAAGTTGAAGCAAGTTTGTTACTTCTAATAATTCATGTGTTTCACCTGATAATGAAATAATAAAGAATAAATCATTAGGTTCACTCTTGTTCAAAATCATTTTAAGTTCATGTTCATCATGAAGTACAATGACATGATTATGTAACGTTAACAATATACGCTGTGCCTCTGAAGCAACGTTTAACTGTGCACGCCCTGTACCATACAAATATATTGTTGAAGCTGTATGCATTTTTTCAGTAAGAAGCTGGTAATCAACGCGTTCTAAATAACTGAATGTACTATCGATTTCTTGTTTGAAACTATCGATAGAGTTAGAAGGTAATTGGTGTGTCTTATTACTTTCAAATTTAAGGTACGATTTAAAATCACTATAACCGTCAAAACCTAATTTGCGTGTAAATCTGTGAATGGTTGCATTCGAGGCATGTGTGAATTGCGCTAAATCTTGTATTTTCATATTTTTACATTCATCTATATGTGTATTGATAAAGTGAGCGATATGTAAATCATTATCATTAAGTTTATCAAAGTTTCGATTAATGTGTTCATCTAAAAACATATTCAACCTCCTTGAAAATAAATGTGTGATAGATCGTTATTACATTAAAATCTTGTATGTCATTATATATATTTGTGTATTGATATAGGTTTGATTATGCGTTTAAAACGAATGTATTACAAATACAACGATGTCATATATAAGGTCGTGAAAAAATTTTCACTATATGAAAAGATAATCTGATTATACAAAATACTTTCAAAATACGTCAATGTCGTTGTAGGTGTGTAAGCGTTTACTATATATTATATTTAAATAGTAAGACATCTATTTATAAATGAATCTAATTAGATGTATTGTTAGGAAAGATGATATGGAGGGAATAGAAGATGAATGCGATAAAGCGTTTCGGTAGTGCAATGATTGTACCGGTATTAATGTTCGCTTTCTTTGGGATAGTGCTTGGCTTTGCGACATTATTTAAAAATCCTACAATCATGGGGAGTTTAGCAGATCAACATACGTTTTGGTTTAAATTTTGGTCAGTAATAGAATCTGGTGGCTGGGTTATTTTTACGCATATGGAAGTTGTATTTGTTGTAGGTTTACCACTTTCTTTAGCTAAAAAAGCACCAGGTCATGCAGCACTTGCAGCATTGATGGGTTACTTAATGTTTAATACATTTATAAATGCCATTTTAACGCAATGGCCACATACGTTTGGCGCTAATTTAGAAAAAGGCGTTGAAAATGTACCTGGTTTAAAATCAATTGCAGGTATTGCCACATTGGATACGAATATTCTAGGTGGTATTATTATTTCAGCTATTATTACTTGGATTCACAATAGATACTATAGTAAACGATTACCAGAAATGGTTGGTGTATTCCAAGGTTTAACATTTGTAGTTACGATTTCATTTTTTGTGATGTTACCATTAGCAGCAATTACTTGTGTTATTTGGCCAACTGTTCAGCACGGTATTGGTTCAATGCAACACTTTATCATCGCTTCAGGCTATATCGGTGTTTGGCTGTACCACTTCTTAGAACGTGTATTAATACCAACAGGATTACATCACTTTATTTATGCACCAATTGAAGTTGGACCAGTAGTACTCAATCACGGCTTGAAAGCTGAATGGTTACAACATTTAAATGAGTTTGCTAAGAGTACTAAGCCATTAAAAGAGCAATTCCCTTATGGCTTTATGCTTCAAGGAAATGGGAAAGTATTTGGATGTTTAGGTATTGCTTTAGCAATGTATGCTACGACACCTAAAGAAAATCGTAAAAAAGTAGCAGCATTACTTATTCCTGCAACATTAACAGCAGTCGTTGTAGGTATTACTGAGCCATTAGAATTTACATTCTTATTCATCGCACCATACTTATTTGTTTTACACGCAGTTTTAGCAGCATCAATGGATACTTTAATGTACGCATTTGGTGTTGTAGGTAACATGGGTGGTGGCTTGTTAGACTTTATTTCAACAAACTGGTTGCCATTAGGTAAAGAACATTGGGGTACTTATGTTGCACAAGTTATTATCGGTCTGATATTTGTAGCGATTTACTTCTTCTTATTCAGATTCTTAATTTTGAAATTTGATATTCCATTACCTGGACGTAAGAAAACAGAAGAGGAAGTTAAATTATTTTCTAAGCAAGATTACAAAAATAAAAAAGGTGATAGCGTAGATTCTAAACGTGCTTCAACAGGTAATGAATACGAAGACAAAGCTGCGTATTACCTCGACGGTTTAGGCGGCAAAGAAAATATCAAAGATGTTACTAACTGTACAACAAGATTACGCTTAACTGTTTATGATGAAAGTAAAGTTGCGGATACGGAATATTTCACGCATCAACAAATGGCACACGGATTAGTAAAGAGTGGTAAGAGTATCCAAGTTGTAGTAGGTATGACAGTACCACAAGTTCGTGAAGCATTTGAACAAATGGTTGAGGATCAATCGTCCGAAGATAAATAATACAAAAAAAGACACATCACTATACGCAATCATTGTAAATGATCATCGTATAGATGTGTCTTTTGTTATGATATACGAGCTTTGCTCATAGATGACGATCTATAATTGGCAGATAGAATGTCGATATTTCTAGTTGCAATCGTATGTAACAATTTAGCAAATATTTCTGGCGTACATATAATATGTGCATGAGACTTATTCAACGTATAAGTGATATCAGTGTGATTTTGGAACATATTCATAATATCGATGACTTTGTCTTTAATGAAAGCATCTTGCAAGCCATCAATATTGATATCGAAACGCTTTGCAGATTGATATAAATTATCAGAATCAAGTAATTCATTTATTTTCTTTGGTGAAAGTACTTGGAAAATACTATACTGATGAAAACTTAAAAATGAAATGAAGTATGGAAGTTGTTGCTTTGGTAAGCTAATTTCTAATACATACTGATTAAACTGTTTGTTTATTGAGAATTGCAACGCATCACAAAATTGTACACTTTTGCATAACTTACTTAATTTTTTTCTAGTAGTACGGTCATTTAAACCGGCGATGTTGATGATGTATGTTTCGAATTTATCAATTAACATGTGAGGACCTCCCGAGGAATACATGGCATTAAATACACGTTTAATATTTATAAAGGTGACTTAATTTTGTTCAAGTTGATTTTACCACGCTTTTTTTCTTTATTCACTAAGACTTTTGAATGAAGTTTAAAATAATTTTTTATCAGTGATAAAATATTTGCAATAAGAAGAGAATGACTAAATAACCTTAATTTTCAGAAAAGTAATTGTAACCTTACTGGTCTTATGGTAATATTTTTCAATATTATCGACGAGGATGTGTTAACAATGTTTCAAAAATTGAGTATATTTGCCACGAAGAGTTTTTTGGTATGGATGTTAGTAGCAGCTGTTATTGGATTTATTTCCCCACAACATGTTGCGACATTAGGTAAGTGGGTACCTTATTTACTTGGTATTGTTATGTTAGGTATGGGATTAACAATTACACCTAATGATTTCAAAATGGTCTTTAAAGCACCTAGAGCAGTAATTATTGGTGTCTGTCTACAATTCAGTATTATGCCCACATTAGCATTTATAATTGCAAAGTCTTTTCATTTACCACCTGATATTGCTGTTGGCGTAATATTAGTTGGATGTTGTCCGGGTGGGACATCAAGTAATGTAATGAGTTATTTAGCCAAAGCTAACGTAGCACTTTCTGTTTCTATTACGACGGTCTCTACGTTGCTAGCGCCATTCGTTACACCTGCGTTAATATATCTATTTGCAAATGAATGGTTGGAAGTATCTTTCTTGAGTATGTTGTGGTCAGTTGTTCAAGTTGTATTAATTCCAATTGCTTTAGGTATTGTTTTGCAAATTATTAATCGTAAAATTGCTGAAAAAGCTTCTACAGCTTTGCCAATTATATCAGTTGTTGCTATTTCATTAATTTTAGCAATAGTTGTAGGTGGCAGTAAGCACCAAATCTTAACTACAGGATTATTAATATTTTTAGTAGTTATTTTACATAACGTATTAGGATATACGATTGGATATTGGTTAGCTCGTCTTTTAAAATTAGATCGACAAGATCAAAAAGCAGTCAGTATTGAAGTTGGAATGCAGAACTCTGGTTTAGCTGTGTCATTAGCAGCATTGCATTTTAATCCAATTGCAGCAGTACCAGGCGCAGTGTTTAGTTTCATTCATAATATAACAGGGCCTATTTTAGCAAAGTATTGGTCAAAAAAGTTATAATTGCACTAATAGAATGAAGTGGTCATCGGACTGTGTTAAGCTTTGATAAAGAGAAAAAATAGAGGAGTAAATATATGTATAGAGCAGTTATATTTGATTTCGATGGAACAATAATAGATACGGAACAACATTTATTTAATGTTATTAATAAACATTTAGAGATGCATAATGCCGATCCTATAAGCATTGATTTTTATCGTTCTTCTATTGGAGGAGCAGCTACAGATTTGCATGACCATTTAATTAAAGCGATTGGTTCGGAAAATAAAGATAAACTTTATGAAGAACATCATCTTACTAGTACAACATTACCGATGATTGATACGATTAAATCATTGATGGCATTTTTAAAGCAACGTCACATTCCTATGGCGATTGCCACAAGTAGTGTGAAAGCGGAAATAATGCCTACCTTTAAAGCATTAGGTCTAGATGATTATATAGAGGTAGTTGTTGGTAGAGAAGATGTTGAACAAGTTAAACCTGATCCTGAATTATATTTATCTGCAGTACAACAATTAAATTATATGCCGACACAATGTTTGGCTATTGAAGATTCTGTAAATGGTGCAACAGCCGCGATTGCAGCTGGATTAGATGTTATTGTTAATACGAATAAAATGACAAGCGCACAGGACTTTTCTAATGTAGATTATGTAGCAAAAGATATTGATTACGATCAAATTGTAGCGCGTTTCTTTACGAAATAGGAGGCGTATCATGATGGGTTACATTATATTGTTTTTTCTAGCTGGTCCAGTAATTTTAGGCGTTGGAAATTTGGTGATTGGTCCTATATTTAACAAACAGACACCATTTCGCGTGCAAGTAAGATCTTTTGTTGTTGGTTCAATGATTTACTTAATACTCGCAACAATTGGCTATTTTTTACTATTACAAGGTAAACTTTAACGAGAAAACCACCTTACCTCATTAAATGGACGACCATATGTATGTGAAATGGTAGAACGTTCATGTTTATGTATGAGATAGGGTGGTTTAAATAGTTACATATATTTTAATAATAACGTCACGATGATAAGTACAATTAAGATAATATCTATGCCTACTATAATTGTAGCTCTTGTTGCATTACTTCCTTGTTCTTTTGCTGATTTCATAGCACGGTAGTTTGGCACAAAGCTAATAATTAGTAAGATTAATACAATTACACCAATTAATGCTGTTGTCATGATGAACGACCTCCTTTATTTTTTTCAATCAATTCCCAAATAAACGTAGCAATCACACCGATGATTAACCCAGTGATGACACCGATTTGTACCGTTAAAAATATGGCGCCGAAAATGATACCAATAATTAATGCAATCGGTAAAGTCGTACCGAGTTTAATCTTGCGCTCTGGAGAATTAATAATAGTAAATACTGTAAGACAAATGAGTATGAAAGCAAGTGTTGCAATAATAGTTCTTCCAACTAAATATAGGATGTCAGGTTTTTCCATACCGATATAATTTATGATGAAAAATGCTACAGCAAAGAGTACCGATATTTTTGTAGCACGTAGCAGTATTTGTTTTAACATTGATATACTCCTTTTTAATATTATTAAAATTATATCATAATTACCAAGAGTAGCTGAAGTTGTATGTGACTCAACGGTTCACGGACAACTTTTTTAATTTTTTAGAAAAATCACAAAATAATTGTTTGCAAAGTTGCAAAAGCCTGCTATAGTAGTTCTGTAAACGATTGCATGGTATGCAAATATTAATGTACCAAAATCGATAATTTATAGTATAATTACGGCAATAAGTTTTTTTATGGATTTATTTAGTATCAATCAGAGATGGGGTAAGAAGTTATGGAGAACAATGAACTACAAAGGGGATTGAGTGCCCGTCAAATTCAAATGATTGCACTTGGTGGTACGATTGGCGTGGGGCTTTTCATGGGTGCGACAAGTACAATTAAATGGACAGGCCCATCAGTTATCCTTGCATATTTAATTGCGGGTATCTTTTTATTTTTAATCATGAGAGCAATGGGGGAAATGATTTATTTAAACCCTACAACAGGATCATTTGCAACATTTGCAAGTGATTATATACATCCTGCAGCAGGTTATATGACAGCATGGAGTAATATATTCCAATGGATTGTAGTTGGTATGAGTGAGGTCATCGCAGTAGGAGAATATATGAAGTTTTGGTTCCCGGAATTGCCAACTTGGATTCCTGGTGTTATTGCTATTTTATTATTAATGGCAGCGAATTTATTCTCGGTAAAAGCGTTTGGAGAATTTGAATTTTGGTTTGCTTTAATTAAAGTTGTAACAATTATTTTAATGATTATTGCTGGTTTTGGTCTTATTTTCTTTGGTTTTGGAAATGGTGGCCATGCGGTAGGTATTTCTAATCTATGGACAAATGGCGGATTTATGCCAAATGGTATTGTTGGTTTCTTCTTTGCATTATCAATTGTAATTGGTTCATACCAAGGTGTGGAACTGATAGGTATTACGGCAGGTGAAACTAAAGATCCTCAGAAAAATATCGTTAAAGCAGTGAATGGTGTTATCTGGAGAATTTTAATTTTCTATTTAGGTGCTATTTTTGTTATTGTTTCAGTGTATCCTTGGAATCAATTAGGAGACATTGGAAGTCCGTTTGTTGCAACATTTGCTAAAATCGGTATTACATTTGCAGCTGGATTAATTAACTTTGTTGTATTAACTGCAGCAATGTCAGGATGTAACTCAGGTATTTTCAGTGCGAGTCGTATGATTTATACACTTGCTCATAAAGGTGAAATGCCGAAAATATTTACTAAAATAATGAGAAATGGTGTACCATTGTACACTGTTATAGCAGTATCTCTTGGTATTTTAATTGGTGCTTTATTAAACGTAATTTTACCTTTATATATCGATGGAGCGAAGAGTATTTTCGTATACGTTTATAGTGCGTCTATTTTACCAGGTATGATTCCTTGGTTTATGATTTTATTCAGTCACTTACGTTTTAGAAAATTACACCCTGAAGAATTGGAAGGTCACCCATTCAAAATGCCTGGTGGCGCAGTAACTAACTATTTAACAATCTTATTCTTAATATTAGTATTGGTTGGTATGGTATTTAATGTTGAAACTAGAATATCAGTGCTAATTGGTGTCATCTTCTTAACGATTGTAACGATTTATTACTTTATTAGATATAATAAAAATAATGTAAAAGCAAAATAGTATGATTATAATGTGCGCTTATTTTATGACAAATTTGGCCCTAGCTTATTAAAGTTAAATAGCCAAAGAATGTTATGAGTAGGCGCATTTTTTTATAAATATAGCTTAAATCGAAGTTGTAGTGTGAAAAACTTATAAGTGGCAATATTATCGTTAGTTTTTACTGTGGGCTTTAAAATAAAAAATAGCATTATTAAAATAACAAACGCAATTGATATATGGAATGAATCCGTTAATCAACTGCGTTTGTTTTTAATATAAGAAATTGAATGGCCTTATCAAATCATTGGTCATATGCGTATGTTATACAAGATAAAAGACATGTAAGCTTTGAAAATGATGCATAAATTATTATATGACATGATTAAAGAATTTATATAAGACTGTTAATGTTTAAAGTTAATATTTGATAAATGTTTACGATAGTTATCTAAAGCCATTTTAGATTGTGTTATGAAATCTAATGATGCGTGATAATTTAATGCAACATAACGATAATATAAAATATCAATAGTGAACATTTGAGCAAATAATGAAGTTGTTGCTCCCATATGCATCTCATTTTCATCAGTTTTCCCATAAGTTAAAACAATATTTGATGCCTGTGCTACGGGATTATCCCTTGTACTAGTAATTGTAATTATAGGTATATGGTAGTCATCAATAACTTTAACCATTGATTGCATTTCACTTTGCGTACCATTGTTAGTAATAAGAATAACACTGTCGTTCGAATTGTGAGTTGCTAATAATGTTGCAAAAATATGTGTTTCTTGAACAAGTTGAATATTAAGACCTATTCTTGATAACTTTTGGTATAAGTCGGTAGCAACTACAAAAGATGCGCCAAAACCATATATAAAAATCGTCTCAGAACGTTTTAAACAATGACATATTTGATCAATAGTTTTATCATTTAATTCGTTATTAGCATGATTAAGTGCGCGTGTAGTACGTGTATGGAGTTTAGTTCTTAAAGATTCTGTGCTTTCGTTATTCATTAATTCAACATTGTAAATTGATGATGCTTTAGGAACATATTTAGATATATTTATTTTCAAGTCGTGAAAACCGCCATCAGTAATTTTCTTGCTGAATCGAATGACTGATGATGTACTAATATCTAATAAGCTTGCTAAGTCTTGAGACCTCATTTTAATCACCTTTTGAGGTGAATTTAGTATAAATTTAGCTATCTTTTTTTCATTTTTAGTCATATATGGATATTGACTATCTATTTCTGTTAGTACGTTTGACATATTAATCACTCCACTTTAACGCAATATATTTTATTAGCGTTGGCTATTGTTGTTTAACGCGATGGTATTTACAACTTGTAACGTAAGAGAATGAAAAATAAGCTGAATATGTTGTTTGTTTAATGATATTGAATTATAAAACTGTAAATATTTTTAAGATGTATAGATAAAAAATAGCATACTCCCATGTGCAAATAATATATCAATATATTGATATATTACCGTAAGTCATACTGTATATTCCCAATTTATACATTATGTACTCATCTATTTAAATCTTAGTAAATGTAGTTATATAAGACTAAATCTACCATCTTAATCATTATGATTATAACTCGATTAATGCATCTTTACAATTTGAAGAAACTTTTTAATTGTATAATTTATGTAATAAAGTGAATTTTAATAAATAACTTGTTTAAATGACATTTTATGAAAAATAGGTTAATGGGCAAATTTAATTGCAAATAATGCGTTAGATAGTTGTGTATGATAAAAATTAAGATATTGAATTTTGTTACCATAGTCGACTTGTCGGAGGGGACGTTTATTAAGTAGTGTTATAATTTCATAATAGGAAACTTGATTTTCGTTTATTATATATAATGTTTCAAAGCCTTTGAACTTATTCAATTCATTAGTAACTATTTGGTTAAATTTATAAATATGCGTTTGAATGTTCCAATCTGTCATTAAGGTATTATATTTAATCGTATCAATGATTTGAATCAAATTAGTAATTTGTTGTCTCATATACTTAGTTTCGTTTATCATGTAGAAGTACCTCCAAAAATCAATTATTAAACAGGAAAGGATATAACAGTGGAAAATGAAAAAAAGAAATACACGTTTAAAGATATAGCATGGAGAGATTTGCTTATAATTCCAATTATAGGTGTTATATTTTATGCACTCACAATTGCAGCTTACATAGGACCAATTTTGTTTGGTTATTATGAAATCGATAGTAATCTGATATTTGTAGCGACTATCACACAAGCTTTAGCATATACGATTGGGATTGGCGCATTTTATTTATTTCATTTAAAAGTGATGCCATCAAGGCTTCGAGCTGGTTTTGCGTATATCAAAAAATATTGGCTTAGATTGTCAATAACGTATATTATTGCTCTCATCTTAATTTATACATATGAATATATGACACAGTTTCTACCTAAACATTTGCAATATAGTGAAACAGCCAATGAACTTGAGCTAAATAAAATGTTTGAAGTGCCTGCATTTTTACCTGTAGCATTCTTATTAATTGTGATTGTAGGTCCAATAGTTGAAGAAATCGTATTTAGACATATTTTAATTGGAGAATTAGGTAAGAAGTTTAATTTTATAGCTATGAGTATTGTTTCGGTGTTCTTATTTGCATTTATTCATGTGACTGATGCAAAGTCGCCGTTTGAGTTTGGTCCATATCTCATACTATCCATCATATTAGTTTTCACTTATTTAAAATCTGGAAGAAACCTAGGTTCAACAATTGCATTACATATAGCAAATAATTTTGTTTCTTTCGTTATATCAGTAATAAGTATTTATGCGTAGATAAAGAGGTCGGGACATTAAGTTTTTAGGCAATGAAAAAAGCTGATTTCTATTAATTATTTGATAGAAATCAGCTTTTTTGATATGCATTTTATTATGAAACTGAATAAATAAAGATTCAATTAGCGCATCAGTATTAGGATTCACTCTAAAAAGATTAATAGTTTTATAAGAAGGTGTTTGATCTTGAGCTAACCACATCATTCGAATACTGTTATGAAGTAATTTTTCTATTCTACGGCCAGAAAATTCAGATTGAGTATATGAATATGAGGTGATTTTTAACATCATTTTTAGATGATAGGATGTTGCGCCACGATGATGTCTGAATTCATCGAATTCGCTATCAGCTATCTTTTTAACAATTTCATTAACATATCGCGAAATATCATTTTGAGGAATTCTAACAGCAGTTTCTATTGGTAGTGTAAGTTGGGCAAAGTGTTTTATTTTTTTAAGTATTTCAAAGTAAAATTACATGTTAATACGTAGTATTAATGGCGAGACTCCTGAGGGAGCAGTGCCAGTCGAAGACCAAGGCTGAGACGGCACCCTAGGAAAGCGAAGCCATTCAATACGAAGTATTGTATAAATAGAGAACAGCAGCAAGATATTTTCTAATTGAAAATCATCTTACTGCTGTTTTTTAGGAATCGATGGGGTTTAAAAATTGATGATAGTTATCAATGGATATGTCTCTGGTTTGAATCGTCTTACCGAATGAATACGAAATATCTATAATATTTTCAATTTCAAGTTCGGCAGTTTTGTCTTGAGCAATGTCATAAATGACTGCATGCCAATGTCCATGTTTACACAAAAGGCCAATAAATATAACGTTTTCAGCTTTAATATTATCATCAACCCTATGATCTACTAACATCACATTTCGTTCTGTACAATAAATTAAAATGTCGGAAAACAGCATTGGGAGTGTCATATGTTGTGTGTCATCAAATTTAATATAAAAGTCCATGCGTTTAAGCAATTTTCTTAAGCGTGTTTGTGGAAGACTTAAACATTGTTTTATAATTGCGTTGATTTCGCTTTTATATGGTAATGTCGAGTACGACTGACTTTCATTAAGCACTAAAAATAAGGCCGATAATTGTGTTTCAGATAAGTTTAATGCAATTTTAGATTGTGCTTGTTGTATTTGGTAACCACCATTTTTCCCATAATGCGCATAAATTTTAACACCTTGATTTTCTAAATCATCAATATCTCTTAAAATTGTGCGTTTGGATACGTTGCAATATTTAGCTAATTCTAAAGCGGTCATTTTTTTATTTTGTTGAATTGCAGTAATTATTAAATTTTGCCTTTCAGCTTTATTCATGACAGCCACCTCCTAAAAGATGATATATTACACAAAGTATAACATAAGAGTGACAATGAGGACATTTTCAATATCTTTTAAAAAAAATCGTAAAAATTTTGTGGAAAACGCTTACATTTTAAAAAAGATTGTGCTATGATATTACTTGTAACAGGGGGAGCGATTAAACAAAGGGGTAGAGCTATATAACAGATAGCTTTTAATCGTTCAAGTTACATCACAACATCTTCAATATTTATTACTTACTTTCCTTTCTATTTGTCGGCTAGCACGTGACTAGCCGATTTTTTTATGCATAAAATGAAGAAGTCTTCAGTTGTATTGTTGATTCTTTTAATATAGGGTAATAATAAAATGATAATGATATGAGAAGTGGTGGACGAAATGACAGATAAAACATTACAGCAAATAGATAAGTTAATATGTTCGTGGTTGAAACAAATAGACAATGTTATTCCGCAATTAATTATGGAAATGACTACAGAAACTAAGCGTCATCGATTTGATTTAGTTACAAATGTAGATAAACAGATTCAACAACAATTTCAACAATTTTTAGCAACATATTTTCCGGAACACCAACTATTAGCGGAAGAAAAAAGTAATGCAATGATTACGAATGAAATTAATCATTTATGGATTATGGATCCCATTGATGGAACTGCCAATTTAGTAAAACAGCAAGAAGATTATTGTATTATATTGGCGTATTTTTATGAAGGTAAACCAATGTTATCGTACGTATATGATTATCCGCATAAAAAGCTTTATAAAGCAATACGAGGAGAAGGTGCTTTTTGTAATGGAATTAAGATGGAAGAACCACCATCGTTAAAATTGGAAGACGCTATTATATCGTTTAATGCACAAGTGATGAATCTAGATACGGTGCAAGATTTATTTGACGCCTCATTTAGTTATCGTTTAGTTGGTGCTTGCGGATTAGATTCTATGCGAGTGGCAAAAGGTCAATTTGGGGCACATATTAATACAAATCCTAAACCTTGGGACATTGCTGCACAGTTTTTATTTGCAGAACTATTGAATCTAAAAATGACGACTTTAGATGGTAAGGCAATTGATCATTTAAAGGGTGCACCTTTTATTATAAGTAATAAAGCATGTCATGAAACGGTACTTAAAATTTTAAATGCAAATGGTGGTTATCAAAAATACAGATAGATATTCTCTAGAGATAAAAAATGATAAAAAATAGTTATACGTCTACAGAAGTATAGTAAAAAAATTATTTTACTATATAATAAATAGAGAAAACAGACAAAGTATGTAAGGAATAGTAAAGGAGTGGTGGGATTGAAACGTTCGTCTAAAAGTAAAATGAGCCTACCGAAAAAAATATTTTTATGGGTATTCGGTATTTTAGTAATCTTAGCGATTGTAGCTGTTGTGTATGTAGCTGCTAAAATTTTTATTACTGGTAATAAGATACACAATCCGTTAGATCGCAATCATTCAGAATTAAGAGATAAAAAAGTGAGTTTAAACGATGGTGATCCATTCACAATCGCTTTATTTGGTGTCGATTCAG
The DNA here is from genome assembly GCF_017151825.1 of Staphylococcus sp. EG-SA-18. Classification (NCBI taxonomy): domain Bacteria; kingdom Bacillati; phylum Bacillota; class Bacilli; order Caryophanales; family Staphylococcaceae; genus Staphylococcus; species Staphylococcus sp. EG-SA-18. The sequence continues at coordinate 6,179 of NZ_JACYVY010000055.1, read as the reverse complement.
ATGCTGATCGTAAGAAAAAGGGTGGCGGAGAGCGTAGTGATAGTATTATGATTTTATCTATCAACCCTAAAACGAAGAAAACTGAAATAGTAAGTATACCGCGTGATACAAGAGCGGAAATTGTTGGCCGTGGTACTACTGAAAAAATTGCACATGCCTATGCATATGGTGGACCAAATATGGCTGTTAAATCACTTGAAAAATTAATGAATGTGCCAATTGATCATTATGCGACAATCGATATGGATGGTTTGCATAATATGATAGATAGCATCGGCGGTGTTGATGTAGTAAGTAATGATACATTCACTGTTGATGGTGTTCGTTTTACAAAAGGACAGCAGACACATGTAAATGGTGATCAAGCATTGAAGTTTATTAGAAGTCGTAAAGAAGAAGGTGCTGGTGGTGACTTTGGTCGACAACAACGTCAGCAAATTGTACTTGAAGCGATGGCTAATAAGATTGCAAGTCCATCATCGATTACACATTTTAATAGTCTAATGAATGAAATTCAAAATAATGTTAAAACAGATTTAACATTAGGTGATTTGAATACGATTAGAAGCAATTATAAAGATGCTAATGACACGATTAATAAACATCAATTGAGTGGTCAAGGCGGCATTCAAAGTGACGGATTGTACTACTTCATTCCTAGTGAGCAGTCAAAAGCTGAAAGTACTAAGTTATTAAAAGATAATCTAGAGTAGTAAACTAAGGGAAAATAAGTTATCAAAATTGTACACAAATTAATTAGATAGAATGATCTGTAAATAGAATAACGAATAGAACTAATAGCCCGTAAATAGAAGGTGATAACACTTTGTATTTATGGGCTATTTTATTTAATGCCTGATTTGATTTTTATAAATTAATCCATTACAAATTTAATTTAAAGATAAATCTTACCTTCTAAATGATAGTAGATATTTATCAAACTTGGGTTATTAATTTTCAGAAAAAGGGTATTTATAAATAGTATAACGATTTTTAGGTGAGGTGATTATTAAATATTGTCATTAATAAGGTTGTGAAAGATATGGCAAAAAGCGTGAAACAGATAATTGGAAAACTAATAATGATAATTATTTTCAATTAAACAAAAAGATGATTTAATTTCGCGCAAAATATTTCAAATAAAAATGATTGTAAAAAGGCAAAATACAAAATTTCACTTAACAACTAGTACATAAAGTAATACAATTAAATTAATTCTATCTGAAAGATGTGTGGGGCATCGTTATTTTAGGTGGATATGAGCAATTTATTAAAAGTCATTTACGGAAAATATATATAGACGGGGTGAGTAATATGCAAGAACATTTGGTGGTTACACTTGATGGAAAAGATTATCTTGTAGAACCAGGTACGAATTTACTTGAATTTATTAAATCACAAGATACTTTTGTACCTTCAATTTGTTATAACGAGTCGATGGGACCAATTCAAACATGTGATACATGTACTGTTGAAATTGACGGTAAAATTGAACGTTCATGTAGTACGGTGATTGATCGTCCAATGACTGTAAATACTGTGAACAATGATGTGAAAGATGCTCAAAAAGAAGCGCTTGATCGAATTTTAGAAAAGCATATGCTGTATTGTACAGTATGTGATTATAATAATGGTGATTGTGAAATTCATAATACGATGGATGCATGGGGGCTTCAGCATCAAACGTATGAATATAAAGAGAAGCCATACGAAAAAGATTACGGCCCATTTTATCGTTATGATCCAAATCAATGTATCTTATGTGGGCGTTGTGTAGAAGCATGTCAAGATATCGAAGTGAATGAAACTATTAGAATTGATTGGGATCGTGAACATCCACGTGTTATTTGGGATAATGATGTACCGATTAATGAGTCTTCATGTGTATCTTGTGGTCAATGTGCGACGGTATGTCCATGTAATGCCATGATGGAAGTGAATATGGAAGGTAATGCGGGTTATATGACTGATACGGAACCTGGTTCATTAGCAGCAATGATTGATTTAACTAAAAAAGCAGAACCTGGTTATGGTCCACTATTTGCAATCTCAGATTCAGAAGCAGAAATGCGTAAAGAGCGTATTAAGAAAACTAAAACAGTGTGTACTTATTGTGGTGTGGGTTGTTCATTTGAAGTTTGGACTAAAGATAGAGAAATTTTAAAAGTACAACCATCACATGATTCTCCAGCAAATAAAATTGCGACTTGTGTTAAAGGTAAGTTTTCATGGGGACATATTAATTCAGATCAACGATTAACTAAACCACTAGTAAGGAAAAATGGTGAGTTCCATGAAGTAGAATGGGATGAAGCTTTAAATGTCATTGCAGATAATTTTACATCTATTAAAGAAAAGTATGGCCCAGATGCACTATCATTCATTTCTTCTTCTAAAGCGACGAATGAAGAATCGTATTTAATGCAAAAATTAGCAAGACAAGTTATTGGAACAAATAACGTTGATAACTGTTCAAGATATTGCCAAGCACCTGCAACAAAAGGCTTATTTAGAACGGTTGGACACGGCGGTGACTCAGGTAGTATTGAAGATCTAGAAAAAGCGGCAATGTCTGTATTGATAGGTACCAATACAGCCGAAGCACACCCAGTTATTGCATCACGCATGAAACGTGCTCAAAAATTATTTGGACAAAAAATACATGTGTTTGATATTAGAAAACATGAAATGGCTGAACGTGCGGATCGTTTTTATCAACCGAAACCAGGTACGGATTTAGCGTGGTTAAGCGCAGTGACTAAGTATATTATTGATCATGATTTACACGATAAAGCATTTATTGATGAGTGGGTAGATGATTTTGATGAATATTACAAATCATTAGAAACATTTACAATGGCTTTTGCTGAAGAAGCAACAGGTATTCCTGAATCAGAATTGATTAAATTTGCTGAAGAATGTGCTAAAGCTGAATCTGTTGTAATTTGTTGGGCAATGGGTATTACACAACAAGACATTGGTAGTGACTCAAGTACAGCGATTTCAAACTTATTATTAGTAACAGGTAATTATCGTCGTCCTGGTACTGGTGCGTATCCATTACGTGGACATAATAATGTTCAAGGATGTAGTGATATGGGAAGTATGCCTGATAAGATTACTGGTTATCAAAGTATTGAAGCGGATGATATTCGCGCTAAATTTGAAAAAGAATATGGCGTTAAATTGAATCCAAAAGCTGGTAAAGATAATCATGAAATGGTAGAAGGTATACATGACGGAGAAGTACACTCATTGTACTTATATGGTGAAGATACGGGTATTGTAGATTCAAATATTAATTTTGTACAAGCTGCGTTTGAAAAATTAGATTTCATGGTAGTCCAAGATGAATTTTTAACATTCACAGCAACATACGCAGATGTTGTATTGCCAGCAAGTCCTTCACTTGAAAAAGACGGTACTTTTACAAATACCGAACGTCGTATTCAACGTTTATACCAAGCATTAGAACCTCTTGGTGATTCAAAACCTGACTGGAAAATTTTCCAAGCAATTGCTAATAGATTAGGATTTGATTGGAATTACAAGCATCCTAGTGAAATTATGGATGAAGTAGCACGCTTAACACCTCTATATGCTGGGGTAAGTTATGATCGTTTAGAAGGATTCAATAGTTTACAATGGCCAGTACAACCTGATGGTACTGATGAGCCTATTCTATACTTAGAAGGATTCAATTTTGATAATGGTAAAGCAAAATTATTCCCATTATCATTTGATAATTACTTTAAGCAAGATGAAATTTATGATATTCATGTAAACAATGGTCGATTGTTAGAGCACTTCCATGAAGGTAATATGACTTATCAAACACCAATGATTAAATACAAAGTGCCACGTGCATTTGTTGAAATTTCTCCAGAGCTTGCTGAAGATAGAGGCATTCATGAAGGTGCAGAAGTTAAGCTGATTTCTGAAACAGGAGAAGCGGTATTACAAGTTCACGTGACAGATCGTGTTAAAGGTAAAGAAATCTATATTCCATTAAATAATGATGCGATGGAAAATGGAGATCTAGGTGCAATTAACTTATTAACTAATAGTGATGTTGATCAATACACGGATACACCATCTTATAAACGTACTAGCTGTCGTTTGGAGGTAATTACGAAACGTGGTAAGTCACCGTTGAACCCTAATAATTTCCGTGTCAATAAAAAACGTCATCCGCAGTACAGTGTTCAAGTACAGAAAAAATGGGAACGTTCAGATTATGTTTTCCCGGGAAATCAGGTGGATAAATAATGGCTGAGAGAATATCTTCTAAAATTAGACGCTTAGAAAAATCAGAAGAACAAATTAAGTTAGAAAGTTTAAATGAAGTTACAGAGGCAATTGCAGCGAATAAAGATAGTATATTAAAAGCAATCAAGCTTATTAAAACATTAGATGATGCAAAACTATTAGATGCTTTAAATGGTGCAATTCGAGGACGTCAAGTCATCATAAATAAATTTGCAGTTGAACTTAATAAAGATATTTATACAGGGCTATTATCTAATATGGCTTCAATGGTATTTTTATTAGGTGAACTCAATGTATCAGATTTAAGCGACTTCCTAAATAAAGTTAATAAAGGATTACACGTTGCCAATCAAGCGAGTCCAAATGCTAAGACAACTATAAGAAGTCTATTGGGCGTATTGAAAGATGACGACATGAACCGTAGTTTAACATACATGCTTAATATGCTAAAAGGTATGTCTCGAGAAGAATAACATTACAATGAAAAAGTGTTTCTACATGCAAGCAGTGTAGGAGCACTTTTTTTAATTTTTGTAAAAATTAAAAAGGGTGTTTTTGATGGAATAAATGAATAATATTGAAAAACAAAAAAATCACGTGCTATTGTGAATCAATCATCGACAGGCCTATGAAACATCATGTATTATTATGATTATGTAAGTTATTTAAATAAAAAGGGTGAGTGCATATTAATTCGAGAATGTTAAAAACGTCAGCTGTAATTTCTAATACATTATTAGTCATAGGTTTAGTCTGTCTATTTATGATGAAATTAGTGTTAGCTATTACTTTTTTTGCTGTTTCATTATCAATTAGTCTAGTTGTCTTTAATATGATGTTCAGAGATAGAACAACGATGAAAGTAATCGTTAACGCTTCTTTTTTAATCGTAATATTAGCGATTGTAGTGGCATATTTTTTATTGTCTAAGTAAGAAAAATGAGGTTTTGTCTATATGAAGAAGAATTTCAAGTTACGCATTTCAACGCTACTATTGATAGTTATTTTAGTTGTTTTTGCTGTATTACTCATCGTGAATGAAACTAAATTGTTTAAAAATGATGTGAATTACTCTTTTGATGAGGCTGTTTCAATGCAACAAGGGAAAGGTATTGTACAGACAAAAGAAGAGGATGGTAAATTTGTTGAAGCAAATAATAATGAAATTGCTAAAGCAATGACTATTTCACATAAAGACAATGATATGAAGTATATGGATATCACAGAAAAAGTGCCAATGTCGGAATCTGAAGTTAACCAATTGCTAAAAGGTAAGGGGATTTTAGAAAATCGAGGGAAAGTTTTTCTAGAAGCTCAAGAAAAATATGAGGTTAATGTCATTTATCTTGTTAGCCATGCATTAGTAGAAACAGGTAACGGCAAATCAGAATTAGCAAAAGGCATTAAAGATGGAAAAAAACGCTATTACAACTTTTTTGGTATAGGAGCATTCGATAGTAGTGCTGTTCGTAGTGGGAAAAGTTATGCTGAAAAGGAACAATGGACATCACCAGATAAGGCGATTATTGGTGGTGCAAAGTTCATTCGTAATGAATATTTTGAAAACAATCAACTGAATTTATATCAAATGCGATGGAATCCAGAAAATCCTGCGCAACATCAATATGCGAGTGACATTCGCTGGGCAGATAAAATTGCCAAATTAATGGATAAATCCTATAAGCAGTTTGGTATAAAGAAAGATGATATTAGACAAACATATTATAAATAAGACATCGGTGCTTAAAGGAGCTGGAACAATTTATTGTTTCGAGCTCCTTTAGCACATTCTGAGTGTGTTAGTTAAATGGATTTTAACCTAACAAAAAACGCGGGAGTGGGACAGAAATGATAAAGAGCCACTAATGATTTATTATGTAGTGGTTCTTACACATTAGCCACAGCTAATG
>NZ_JACYVY010000054.1:0-5637 GCF_017151825.1 Staphylococcus sp. EG-SA-18 | reverse complement strand
ATCTTATTCCACTAATAAATGCAGATATAAAGAACATTAATGAAACTTGAACAATTACAAATAAAACGTAATTATAATCATTTAATGCTTCCACTTACTATCACACTTTCTCTTATAGTTATTCGTGTAATTGAGTTAATTCTTTTGGTACTTCAGCTTCGTCCAATAAAAAATCACAATTTATATACGCGGCTCTGTAACCGATGCTGTTGAAAAAGTCAACTAAAAGCTCAATAACTTTGTTGAGTAATTTTTTCATAATTTAGTCCTCCTTTGAATAGTATATTGGTAGTAATGTAATAGCTTGTATAATAATACCCAGTTGAATAAATTGGGTATATGGTTCTTTTACAAAAAGTGTGATAATGAAAAGAATTGTACTAATTATAATTGAAAAATATCTTTTTTGCTTTACAAGCCTCGCTGGGATAGGCTTCTTCTTAGTGGCTGCAGGTGCATATTTAATCACTACTCCAACACTTATTAATGCTAAAAACATCATTAGTGTTTCATTAATATGAAAATGCAATACTAATAGAGGTAGCACAATAAAAAGTGTAATGCTTTCTATATAACACCAAAAAGATGAAGGTGCATGTGCACCATGTGCATACCTTCTAATTAGATAAAACGATATATTAGTAATTAAAGTGAAGATAAAAATGTTTAAAATATAGGCAATAGTATACATAACAATTAATTTACCTATATTTTTAGCTAAGACCTGCATCCCTAATCGTACTTGCAAAAATTGAATATGATCTAAGTTATTTCTCTTTTGAAGATACGTGGCAAACTGGTCAATTTTATTATCAAAATAATTCAATTTTACACCACTCTCCTCACTGTCATTATACGATTTAGTACAATCTTTTATCATTATATTGCCTAACTGTAGGAAATAAATACTTAACTGTTAAATGTAATTTGTATTTAATATTTTAACATAAAAAAATTTACAGTTAAGAATAAAAAACGACTAGTTAAGAAAAATTGGAAAATAAATGCTTTTAGCATGTTTTAATATAACTAGATCACAGAGATGTGATGGAAAATAGTTGATGAGTTGTTTAATTTTAAGAATTTTTATCTTAATTAAGGAAGGAGTGATTTCAATGGCACAAGATATCATTTCAACAATCAGTGACTTAGTAAAATGGATTATCGACACAGTGAACAAATTCACTAAAAAATAAGATGAATAATTAATTACTTTCATTGTAAATTTGTTATCTTCGTATAGTACTAAAAGTATGAGTTATTAAGCCATCCCAACTTAATAACCATGTAAAATTAGCAAGTGAGTAACATTTGCTAGTAGAGTTAGTTTCCTTGGACTCAGTGCTATGTATTTTTCTTAATTATCATTACAGATAATTATTTCTAGCATGTAAGCTATCGTAAACAACATCGATTTATCATTATTTGATAAATAAAATTTTTTTCATAATTAATAACATCCCCAAAAATAGATTGAAAAAATAACTGTAAAACATTCCCTTAATAATAAGTATGGTCGTGAGCCCCTCCCAAGCTCGCGGCCTTTTTATTGTAATAAAGAAGGGAAGAGTTAATCCTCATTATGAGATCCACCGTTAAAATATATGAATAAGTCTAATGTTGGAAAAGGTCAAAAAATTAATCAATTTAATTAAGAAAATCATTCATTTGCAAAGGGCGAAATGGATTCTTACTGAGTTATCTACTATAAAAAAATAAACATAGACTTATGAAAAATCTCTCATAAATCTATGTTTAGTCATGACATGTGTTAATTATTATTTCGGGCGCTTCTTATTTATACAAATCTAATTTAATACTTTTAAATATAGGTATATTTTCGCGTTGCTGTTCTACTTCATTTAAGTTTAAATCTACAGTCAAAATATCTGCGGATTCATTTAATTCTCCAACTAAATCTCCATTTGGGTTTATAACTATCGAATGACCAGCATATTCTGTGTTACCATCGAATCCAGTGCTATTAGTTCCAATGACAAACATATTATTTTCAATTGCACGTGCCTTTAGTAATGAATGCCAATGTTGAAGACGTGACATAGGCCATTGCGCCACATAAAATGCAATTTTAGCACCACTGCGAGCAGGATATCTTAATAATTCGGGAAAACGTAAATCATAACAGATAAGTTGGGTCACATAAGTACCGTCAGACAATTGAAAGGGTTCAGCTACGTTTTCGCCAGCAGTTAAAAATTCATGCTCTCTTAACATAGGAACTAAATGAACTTTGTCGTATTCATTAATTAGCTGGCCACTTTTATTCACACTAAAAGCTGTATTAAATATTTGATAGTTTCTAATGTTAGAAACTGACCCAGCTACGATATCGACTTTATATTTTTCAGCTAAATGTTTAATAAATGAAAAACTTTGTCCTAGATTATTATCTGCTTTTTCATTTAAATGCTCTAAATCATAGCCATTATTCCACATTTCAGGTAAAACGACTACATCTACTTCAGCATTCATATTTTTTTCGAACCATTGCGTTATTTGAGCTTCATTTTTAGAACTATCTCCAAAAATAATCGGTAATTGATAAATTTGGACTTTCATAACATCACATCCTTGATAGATCTTATATATAACTTACTAAAAGTTATGTTGAAACGCAAAAAACGAGCCCAGGACATAAAATCAAAGTCCTAGGCTCTACAATGTTATATTGACAGTAGTTGATGGGGCCCCAACATAGAGAAATTGGAACACCAATTTCTACAGACAATGCAAGTTGGGGTGGGCTCTAACATAAAGAAATACTTTTTCTTTAGAAATTAGTATTTCTTATACATGAGTTTTACTCATGTATTCCTATTCTTAAGTGCACATTAGCAGCGGCTAATGTGTAAGAACTACTACATAATGAATAACTAATGATTCTTTATCATTTCTGTCCCATTCCTAACAATATATTGATTATTTTTTTATTACGAAACGATCTTCCACTGGATTAAATGTTTTTTCGCCAGCAGCTTCACGAATATCACCAAATGGCATTTGAGCAATAAGTTTCCAACTTTTAGGAATATTAAATTCATTTGAAGTCATCTCATCAACAAGTGGATTATAGTGTTGTAATGAAGCACCTATGCCTTTAGTAGCTAATGCAGTCCAAATTGCAAATTGATGCATGGCATTTGTTTGAGTTGACCATATTGCAAAATTATCATAGTAGTTTGGCATTTGTTCTTGTAAACCACTTACAACATCTTGATCTTCATAAAACAAAATTGTACCGTATGAATGTTTGAAGTTATCAATTTTTTGTTCAGTTGGCTCGAAATCACGATTCTCTCCCATGACTTCTTTTAAAATTGCTTTTGTGTTATCCCAAAATTTATTATTGTTGTCATTTAACAAGAGAACAATTCTAGTTGATTGAGAATTAAATGATGAAGGAACATGTTTAACTGCATGTGCAATCATTGATTCTAATTCGTCATCGCTAATTGATATCGAATCTTTCAAATTATATATTGAACGTCTTTCTTCCATTGCATTGTCAAAAGTCATTGCTTTTTTATCTTTTTTAAATAAGCCCATAATTATTGCTCCTTCTTTAGTAAAGAATACTTAATAGACTAAGTATAAAATTTATACTCGTACTTGTAAAGCAATATTTACGAAAATTTCAAGAATATTAATATTCATTTTCAAATTCCAAATATAAATGCATTTTCAACGCATATTTATTATACTTAGATTAATACTTACATGAAAAAGGGAGGTGTCTCGTGAAATGTCATATCATTGGTTTAAGAAAATGTTACTTTCAACAAGTATTTTAATTTTAAGTAGTAGTAGTTTAGGGCTTGCAACGCACACAGTTGAAGCAAAGGATAACTTAAATGGAGAAAAACCAACTACTAATTTGAATCATAATATAACTTCACCATCAGTAAATAGTGAAATGAATAATAATGAGACTGGGACACCTCACGAATCAAATCAAACGGGTAATGAAGGAACAGGTTCGAATAGTCGTGATGCTAATCCTGATTCGAATAATGTGAAGCCAGACTCAAACAACCAAAACCCAAGTACAGATTCAAAACCAGACCCAAATAACCAAAACCCAAGTCCGAATCCTAAACCAGATCCAGATAACCCGAAACCAAAACCGGATCCAAAACCAGACCCAGATAAACCAAAGCCAAATCCGAATCCAAAACCAGACCCTAATAAGCCAAATCCTAACCCGTCACCAGATCCCGATCAACCTGGGGATTCCAATCATTCTGGTGGCTCGAAAAATGGGGGGACATGGAACCCAAATGCTTCAGATGGATCTAATCAAGGTCAATGGCAACCAAATGGGAATCAAGGAAACTCACAAAATCCTACTGGTAATGATTTTGTATCCCAACGATTTTTAGCCTTGGCAAATGGGGCTTACAAGTATAATCCGTATATTTTAAATCAAATTAATAAGTTGGGCAAAGATTATGGAGAAGTTACTGATGAAGACATTTATAATATTATTCGAAAACAAAATTTCAGCGGAAATGCATATTTAAATGGATTACAACAGCAATCGAATTACTTTAGATTCCAATATTTCAATCCATTGAAATCAGAAAGGTACTATCGTAATTTAGATGAACAAGTACTCGCATTAATTACTGGTGAAATTGGATCAATGCCAGATTTGAAAAAGCCCGAAGATAAGCCGGATTCAAAACAACGCTCATTTGAACCGCATGAAAAAGACGATTTTACAGTAGTTAAAAAACAAGAAGATAATAAGAAAAGTGCGTCAACTGCATATAGTAAAAGTTGGCTAGCAATTGTATGTTCTATGATGGTGGTATTTTCAATCATGCTATTCTTATTTGTAAAGCGAAATAAAAAGAAAAATAAAAACGAATCACAGCGACGATAATCCGTGTGTGATTCGTTTTTTTTATTATGGAATAAAAATGTGATATATAAAATTCGCTTGTTCCGTGGCTTTTTTCAAAGCCTCAGGATTAAGTAATTGGAATATAACGACAAATCCGTTTTGTAACATATGGATAATAATTGGAACAGCAAGCCGTTTTGTCCAAACATATGCTAATGAAAAAATGACACCCATGCCAAAATAAACTGGAATAAATTTGAAATCATTATGTGCTAATGCAAATATTAATGAACTTACTGTTGTAGCAATAATAAATGCCACGATACGATTACCTTTAATCGCATTAAATAATTCTCCAAAGATTACTTTTCTGAATACATATTCTTCTAATAAAGGACCAATAATAGATACAAAGAAGATAAATATAGGTATTTTTCGAGCAATAATAATTAGCTTTTCTGTATTAGGACTTACTTGTTGTCCACCATAAATTTGCGTTAATACAATGCTCACTACCATTTGATAAATCATTACCAATGCAAATCCAAGCAATGCCCATGGAATGATATATTTTTTAGGTTCTTTAACTTCTAATTCTAATTTTGTTGGATTTTTAATTTTTAAATTAATTAAAATAATCGTCGTGGCGGCGATTAAAAATAGAACAAGTTGTATGTAAATGACTGCTTTAGTCAGTTCTATGCCACTATATTGTACAAATGGTAATTTTTTTACAATGAGAAGCGGTAAAAATTGAGACAATATATAAA
>NZ_JACYVY010000053.1:0-5885 GCF_017151825.1 Staphylococcus sp. EG-SA-18 | reverse complement strand
TCCGACAGTACCTAATCCTAATAATGCTATATTTAATTTTTTCATTTTATGTACCTCCGTTTGTGCTTTTGAGAAAAACAAATGTATTATTGAAAAACACTAGATGATAGTATAGTATAGAATTATTCTTTATTTTTGTAAAGTTCGTAATATTCAAAATATAAATACATAATATCATTCTTACTTACAAAACTGAATACAATTTTCTGATTTTTTAGAAAGGTTGGCATGCACTATGAAAGTTTCCAAATTCGGTGGTAGCTCCGTCTCCAATGCTACTCAAATTAAAAAGGTTTTAAATATTGTTAATTCTGATCCAGAGCGAAAGATTGTTATCGTTTCTGCTCCAGGTAAAAGACATGATAATGATATTAAAACAACTGATTTGTTAATCAGATTATATGAAAAGGTCATTAATCATCTTGATTATCATGATAAAAAAAGAGAAATTATTCAGCGTTATGATGATATTGTAAAAGAATTGCAAATGGATGAAAGTATTTTACGGACGATAGATGTGACTTTGGAACATTATATTAATCAATTAAAAAATGAACCAAAGAGACTATTAGATGCATTACTTTCTTGTGGTGAAGATTTTAATGCGCAATTGATAGCTTTATATAATAATAGTCAAGGTATACCAACAAAATATATATCACCGAAGGAAGCGGGTATTTTTGTTACTGACGTCCCACAAGAAGCACAAATATTAGATAGTGCTTACTCTGAAATTAAAAAATTAAGAGATTATGATGAGAAACTAATTATCCCAGGATTTTTCGGCGTATCTCATGAAGGATATATAGTTACATTTCCACGTGGCGGATCAGATATAACTGGCGCCATCATATCAAGTGGTGTTAGAGCTACAATTTATGAAAATTTCACCGATGTGTCTGGTATTTATAAAGCTAATCCAAATATCATCAAAGATCCTGAATTAATCGAAGAAATCACTTATCGAGAAATGCGTGAATTATCTTATGCTGGTTTTAGTGTTTTCCATGATGAAGCCTTACAACCACTTTATAAAGATCGCATCCCTGTGGTGATTAAAAATACGAACCGCCCTCAAGATAAAGGTACATTTATAGTGCATGATAGAGAAATAAATGCGAAAAATGTGATTAGCGGTATAAGTTGTGATAAAGATTTTACCGTTATTAATATCAAAAAGTATTTAATGAATAGACAAGTCGGGTTTACTAGAAAGATATTAGGTGTCTTAGAGGATAATAATATTTCATTTGATCATATGCCTTCAGGTATTGATACTATCAGTATCGTTATGCGTTCAAAACAAATTCAAAATAAAGAAACAAAAGTATTAAATGAAATTCGTCAAAAATGTGATGTTGATGAGCTAAGTATTGAGCATGATTTAGCAATATTAATGATTGTCGGCGAAGGTATGAATAAAGTCATCGGTACTGCAAATAAAATTACACATGCCTTAGCTGAATCAAAAATTAACTTAAAAATGATTAACCAAGGTGCTTCGGAAATCTCGATGATGTTTGGAATTCATGTAGATGATGCTGAAAAAGCTGTATTATCTACATATGAGTTTTGCTATCACGGGGTTGCATTAAAAAACTTGTGTGATAAAAACTAATATAAAAGCAATTCGTAACACATGTATTCAACTGCGTTATGAATTGCTTTTTCTTAATTATTTATTGTTCTCTGGATTGCATCCTTAATACGTTGCTCACCTACTACAAATTTTAAAATAAAAAATTGATAGTAGCTTAATGCATCTATGACTCGTTTATAATTGGAATAATGATGATACTGATGGTGTTGCATTAGATCATACATTAGAACAATCTCCGGTTTAATATAATCCACATCCCAATTTAAACTATGGAAGTATATGTTACTCTTAGGTATACGTATATTCGGATCCAATCTAAAAATCCATTCATCGTTTACTACATCATAAACGAAAATACTCATTATTGTTGTATCATCATATTGCACATAAACTTTTGCAATTTTTGAAAGTGATAAATCTTCTTTAGCTATTGCTTGATCTTGCTTATCTATGTATAGTAACGCATATGATTGCGGAATAACTTTCACAATATCACTTAAACGCTTACGTTCCACGCATATTTCAACAATAGAAGGTAATTTTAATTCATCATTTAAGAAAAGCTGCATGGCAACTTCACCGTGAAATTTAAATAATTGCGATGATGTTTTCATTAAATTGTCCACTAATTGTTCTTTAGCATTCATTTCATTCACTCTCAAATACACCTCCTAAGCAAGCGCTTTCACAAATATCATTATACATTTTAAAATTAATGAATTCAATCTTCAAAATACTATGAGTGACCTAATTCTGTCATTTAAATGACCGTTATAACATAAATTCGACATAAACTTGAATTCACGAATCTTTCACGTCATATTCATTGAACATCAATATCTGTCAGTTTATAATTTGATTATAACAATGATGAACTAAAATCAACTAATAAAAATGTGGGAAATTGAATAACAATTAATCTTTATTAATTATTATTGTATACAAAGTTAAAGAAGTCAAAAAGGATTGGTGAAAAAATGTCTTTTTATGTTGTACTTATCATTATCATTGTAGCATTAATTGGTATATTAGTTTTAAATCAAAGGTATAGTAATAGTAAAATAGATACCGAAGTTTATGCAAGAAAGCAACTTATTAAAAAGAACAAAGCATTAAGTGCAGAAAATGCTGAATTAAGAAGTCAAATGCTGAGTTCTAATAATGATGTTGGCCACCATGCATACAAAAATGCTAAAAGAGAATTACGCAAGATTTTAGATAGCTATCTCGAAAATGGTAAATTAAAATATTACGATATTATCGTTACAAGCAATTTAGCTACTAAACATCCGTTTTTCGAGTATGCACGTTCATTTGATTTTATCATTGTTTCAGATATCGGTTTAATAAACGTTGATGTAAAAAGCTGGGGTGAAAAAACATTTTATCACTTTGATGTACCTGATGAGCATGATACAGAAATAAGCAATAGTAATATTGAAAAAGTTGTCGGTCATTACATTAGCCAGCAATATCATGATCAGTTTAATTCATCAAGAAAGTCTATCTATACTTTTACAGAAACAGTTCAACCAAATCGTGTTATTTATGATTTTTATGATTATGATCCGTATCAATTAGCAGCAAATAATGCGAAAGCATTAAAGGATCATATTGAACAAAACTTTAACTTTAAAGTCCAAAGTACCGGTGTTATTTACTTTAGTGATGGTACAGTTAATATCATTCAAGGTTCTGAAGAAAGAGATAAATATGTTGATACAGTTTCAACAAAATCTTCGTTACGACGTATTATTAGCGAAGCCATAGAGCTATCTAAACACCCTTTAAATAAAGAACAGGTTGATCAAATCACAGCTATATTCAAGTAAAATCAAAGGCATAATAATCCATTACGCTCGATACGCACTATGGTTATTATGCCTTTAAATTATTTCTATATATAAATTTATGGTAATAATAAATCGATGCTTCAAGTATATTTTACTTTAATATATATAATCACCTATTTAATTATTTACTCCAAATATTTAATTTCTGTTGTTTAGCTTTATTTTGTGCTTCTATAAATACATTTCTATATTTGCCATTTGGTGAAAAATACTTCTCTCTAGCAAGTCCCTTTTCCACTAATTCCTTATTGTACATACGATCTTTACTTATCCATACATACGCCAATGTTCTACCATAGCGATCTTGTTTTTCTTTATCATATTCTAAATAAACATCTTGATTTGTTAATGTCTTCTTACTATAATTTGATGCTTCTTTGCCAAATGGTTGTACAGGCGTATTCGGTTTCACCGTTTCTGGCGTATCAACCCCTATAAGCCTAACTTTAATTTCTTTACCATTTTGATTTGCAATAAATGTATCACCATCCACAACTCTTTGAACATGTACTTTATCTTTACCATTTAAATCTTGTACAGTTTCATGATTCGTCCCCTTTTTGAAAGGACCCGTATGATTCATAAATTGAAATGCTAATACACCTACAATAATGATGGCTACCACAATCATAGCAAGCGATTTATTTGACTTCATATTGCCACCTACTTCTCTTTTTTCATTCCGATTAATCATATAAAAGTTAAGAAATATCGTCAATAGCCATATCTACATATTTCAATATTTTGGAAAGCTATAGCATGATATAATGTTATTGTTAAGGAGTGAAAATAAATGAACATTTCAAATGAAAATACAGTCACATTAATTGCAGTAATTATCGCAATTATCATTGGTATTTTCCTACAAATATTTTTCAAATTACCATTAATAGTGACGGCAGTACTATCTATTTTATTGGGTATCTTTGTAGGCTTTATCGTTTACTTGATTGTTTCGTTTTATAATAAGCGAAAAAATTAGTTAACAAATCTAAATTGCGAGTACCAAAATAAAAGTATTGAGTAAGATTTTGATTATTGACTCACTTTCCAAGTCTCTTAAATCAAAACACTCAATACTTTTTTGTTTGTATTTAGATCCAGCCTTTTTCATTTGCCTTTTTCCAAGCATCAAAACGATTATCTGCAAATAATTTATCAATTATAACAGATGTATAATTTCTAACTGTTCCATCTGTCAAAAATAATTTTTCACTTATTTCTTTACTACTTAAACCATTGCCAATTTCCCTTAATACAATTTGTTCTTTGGGCGTTAATGGGTTTTTATCTACAAAAAATGAAGTCATCAATGTGGCGCTATATTCTTTCTCTCCGTTATTTACTTTATTAATGGTTTCCACCAATTCTTCTATAGAACGTTCTTTTAAAACATATGCATCCACATCATTCACAACTGCTTTTTCAAAGTATCCCGGTCTTTTAAAAGTTGTTACAATAATCACTTTAATATTCAAATGCTTTTTTCTAATTTCCGCTAAAACTTCAAGTCCAGTCATGCCTGGCATTTCTATATCTAAAATAACAACGTTAGGATTATATTCTTCAATAAGTTTCATTGCATCGAGACCATTATCAGTATCTGCTAAAATTTCAAAATCACCATGTAGTTTAATTAATTGAACCATTGCCTGTCGTAACATATTTTGATCTTCTGCAATAATTAAAGATGTCATGCTATTCCTCCTGTTGAGATTTCAATGATTATTTTAGTTCCATTTGTTGAGTCGACTGCTAAAGTTCCATTTAAATGTTGTACACGCTGTGAAATACTTTTCACCTCACAATCACTATCGATACCTTTGCCATCATCTTCAATCATAAGCAGTAATTTATGATTGTTTACAGTTTTTAATTTACCATGAACTTTTGAAGCATTTGCATGTTTAATAACATTATTTATCGCTTCACGCGTAATCATAACTAACATAGATTGTTTAGTAGGACTTAATACTTGCGCTAATTCTTTATTTTCAAATGTAAAATCAATATCAGCATCTTTTAAAACTTTACGTATACTATCAATCTCTTCAATAAATGATGGTAATTTTACATCATCAATAATTTCTCGAACTTTGTTCAATGATTCACGAGATAATTTATTAATTGCTAATAATTCAGCTTTTACTTTTTCTACATCAGCATCTATTAGTTTATAAGCTAATTCTGATTTTAATGATAAACTTGCAAACACATGCCCTAACGTATCATGTAAGTCTTGACCAATTCTATGTCGCTCTTGTTCAGCAATTAATGTATTAATATGTCTATTTTTTTCTGCTATTTCTTTTTGATATTCACGGTTTTTCATTTTTTTAAAATTATCTAGCATTATTAACGATATAACGACATAATAAACCATCATTGCAACAAAATAGTTGTTATACAATAAGTACGTTATTATTGTACAT
>NZ_JACYVY010000052.1:0-11114 GCF_017151825.1 Staphylococcus sp. EG-SA-18 | reverse complement strand
GTGTCTAGATTAATATACTTAATTCATCTATATTTTATAACAAGTCTAGAATTATCGCATTCTTAAATAGCTAATATGAAAATGCTTGCACTAATTCTTTTGTATAAGGGTGTCTATCAACATTAAATAATTCCTCTATTGCAAAATCATCGACTATCATGCCATCCTTAAGAACGATAATTCTATTAACTAAGCGTTGTAACACGGATAAATCATGAGAAATAACGATAAAATGATTTAAGTTCGTAATCGTTTGCGCTTTTAATATATTTATTACATTTTGTTCAGCTATAACATCTAAATTTGAAGTTATCTCATCACATATTAAAACGCGAGGCTGTGCTAATAACGAACGCATGACATTAAATCTTTGTAATTGTCCGCCACTCACTTCGCTTGGTAATTTAGTCAATAATTGCGCGTTTAACTCAAAAGTAGATAAATGTTGTAATAATAATTGATCCTGAGCAGTATTATCAGTTAGGCCTCTGTAATAATATAACGCTTCTTTTAATGAGGTCTCAATCGTCCAATCAGGGTTAAAGCTA
The DNA here is from genome assembly GCF_017151825.1 of Staphylococcus sp. EG-SA-18. Taxonomy (NCBI): domain Bacteria; kingdom Bacillati; phylum Bacillota; class Bacilli; order Caryophanales; family Staphylococcaceae; genus Staphylococcus; species Staphylococcus sp. EG-SA-18. The sequence goes on along the minus strand of NZ_JACYVY010000052.1, from coordinate 10,566 downwards.
GTTAAAGGGTGTTGGAAAATCGGTAACACAGCATTGTCACTTAAGTAAATTTCTCCTTTAGCAGGTTTAAACAAGCCAAGAACCAATGAAGCGAGCGTACTTTTACCACAGCCACTTTCGCCTAAAATACCAACATTTTCTCCATCAGGTATAGTAATATTGATATCTTGTAGCACCATCTGCTTTTTATTATAACCAAAAGTCACATGTTTTAACTCAATCATAGTAATCCCTCTTTAATTGTGTTCTATATTTAATTAGACGTTCAGTATACGGATGCAAATGCTCATACTTGAAATGATTAATATTACCTCGTTCAATGATTTGACCTTCTTTTAAAACATAAATGTACTGACAATATTTCAATACATGACTTAAGTTATGTGTGATAATAAATAATGTTTGACCATGTTCTAATACAATATGCTGTAATAAATCCATCACTTGATTACCGTTCAAAGCATCCAATGATGCAACTGGTTCGTCTGCAATGATTAATTTAGGCTCCAACATGAGAACGCTTGCTATGTATACGCGTTCAAGTTGGCCCCCAGAAAGTTGGAAACTATATTTATTTAATATATCTTTGCTTTGTAAATTAACCCACGACAAAGCCTTATCAACTTTGGACAAAGCCTCTTCTTTACTACCTTTATAATGCTTACGATAAATCGCAGTTAACTGTTTACCTAATTTAGTATGGTCGTTAAAACTTTCTGCATAATTTTGAGAAATATAGCCAATTGTATGACCATAATATTGACTCAATCTACTAACATTTTCCCCATCAAATTGGTACGAATCATACGTGCAGCTTAAATCAAATGGTAAATATTCAAGTAAAGCTTTAGCAATCAAACTTTTTCCAGCGCCGCTCTCTCCAATCAAGGCATTAATCTGTTGACTAAAAATTTTCAAATCAATCCCTTTAATAAGAGATTTCTCACTAGTATTCTTTATTGTTAAATTTTGTATATCAATGAGACTCATCATATTCACCCCGTTGTTTCAGCAATCTATCTCTTAGTGCATCACCGGTTAAATTAAAAATTAAAATAGTTATAGCAATGACTGAAGCAGGTGCAATCAACATAATTGGATGAGACGAAATAAAATCACGACCTTGTTGCAACATAGCGCCCCACTCTGGTGTTGGCGGTTGTGCACCTAACCCAATAAATGATAGTGAACTTATATATAGAATGATTTTACCGAAATCAACGACCATCAAAACGATAATAGCCGGTATAATTTTAGGTGTTAAATGACGTATTAATATTGTTCTTGTTGGTACATGAAATAATTGTGCCATTTTTATATAAGGCTTATTCATTTCGCTATTAACTATACTTCTAGTCAACCTTGTGTAATTCATCCATTTTATTAATGTAATTGAGATAACTAAATTCCATAAAGATGGTTGAAAAAAACTTGCTAAAGCAATCATGATGATAAATTCTGGAATACTCAGACCAACATCAATAAACCTTAACACTAATCGTTCAATCCACCCTTTTTTATATCCGGCAAATAGACCTAGTGTAACACCTATGACAACGATAGCTATTAATGTTAAAACAGTAACAAACAATGTTGAACGTGCACCGATAATAATTCGGGTAAATAAATCTCTCCCATAATCATCAGTTCCTAATAAATGCAACCAACTAATAGGTTCAAAAGTTTGTGATAAATTGACTTTGGTTGCATTTTCACTACTGACAAAGAATTGCAGTACAATTACCACAAAAATAAATGCAACGAATACAAAAAATATCAGGTTATTCTTTGAAAATATTTTATGCATGACGGTCACTACTTACTGATATCAATGGTGTATTGGTTTTGATTTTTGGATTTCCTAATTGTAAACGCTGCTTCGGATCAAGTAATAACGTTAATAAATCAGCAATCGTATTGATAATAACAACGAAGAAGCCAATAAATAACACGCATCCTTGAATAACAGGATAATCTCGAGATTTAATACTATCCATTAATAGATAACCAATACCAGGTATATCAAATAAATTTTCAATCACTACAGTACCACCTATTAGACTGCCAAGTGAAATCCCTAGTAATGGGATAATCGGCAAAATTGTTGGTTTTAGTAAATCATGAATTAAAATATAACGTTCATTCATACCGCGTAATCTTGATGCTTGTACGATATTACTTTGCAATAACATCAATAAATTAGAACGCACTAAACGAATGATGTATGCACACATACCTAAAGATAGCGTGATTACAGGTAATATAAACTGACTTAGTATAACGCTATCTATATTCATTAAATTTGTGACAATAAATAATAAAATAATACCGATAAAGAACGCTGGTAAACTAATCGATAGTGTTGAGATCACTCTAATCACTTTATCCGTCCACTTATGAAATCGTTTGGCTGCTATAATGCCGAGCGGTATAGATATGCATAACGACACTACTAATGTTGAAAATGATATGAGTAATGTTATGGGTGCATAGTTGAATAATATCTGTGTTACCGGTTCTTTTGATTCAAAACTTTTTCCTAAATTAAAATGTAATAAATGATTCATCCAATGCCACCACTGTACCAATAAAGAATCATTTAATCCCAATTTATCTTTGGTTGCATTTATTTGTTCCGTCGACACTTGTGCTACATCAAGATGTAATATTTTATCAACAGGATTGCCTGGTGATAATTTCATTAAAATGAATGTAAGTGTAGAAATAACAAATAAAACAACTATCATTTGCATCAGTCTATACAACATAGACTTTATTATGAACATAATAGTCCCCCTCCTTGTGTAAGTTACTAACACTTTCTTTTTACATGAGAATGGCGCATGTATATGCAACTTACATATTAAGAACCAACTTTCATTATAGTATTATCCATAAAGAAATTGAAGTATATTTAATTTTTTAACAAAATCATTATAAAATATAATATTTTGAATCAAGTCAACCATGTAAAATATAAAAAAGTCAAAACAAAAACAACTATAGCACTGTATTCCATCTCTTTCGAAATAATTGTTACTGCAGTGTAACTTAAAAGTCGATGATTTTGTGCATATAGTTGTCGAATATTATTTTTTATCTTTACGGCGAAGTTCAGCGCCCTCATAGCCGTATTTTTCAATTTGCTTTTCTAATTTACGCGCTTTTCTTTCTTTACGCCAATTTCTAGTAAAATACCATAATAGAAAACTAATTAATAAACTCATAATCGCTAAAAATGCAGCGTATCCTAATAATGGTTGATATTTTATATCTTGAAAATTTGGAATAAAAAATGCAAGCACACCTAATATAACAAATGTAATTACTGCAGATACAAACCATTTATTTAAAACTAAGCAACAGAATATTGTTAATAAAATCATTATTAATGTTGTGATCCATAAATAATTAGGCATATCGAATAATGTCATATTCATTCTCCTTTTATTTCATTACTTTCCTTGTATACATTTTATTATAAATTTTTAAAAACTTAAACAATAGCAGTCAGTTTCAAGCAATATTCTATCTACTATTAGAAAAATCATTGTTCCTTGCGACATGGAAATCGTAACATTATCGTTTAGGAGACAAAATTATGTATAATGAATGTATTATACCAAAGGAGTGATTATATGTCTCAAGGTTTACCTTTAAGAGAAGATGTTCCTGTTTCAGAAACATGGGATTTAGTAGACTTATTTAAAGATGATCAACAATATTATGAAAGTATTGACGCTCTAGTACAACAAGCAAATCAATTTCATCATACATATGCAACAACATTAAATTCAATCGAACAAATTAATACTGCTTTAGCTGAATTAGAAAATATTTTAATTGCCTTAGATCGCTTAAGTAATTATGCAGAACTACGTTTAAGTGTAGATACTAGTAATATCGAGGCACAAGTATTGAGCGCTAAATTATCTACTACATACGGTAAAATTGTTAGCCAATTATCATTTGTAGAGTCAGAAATACTTGAATTACCAGAAGAAATACTTCAACAATTAGAAGAATCATGTCCATATCAACACTATATTAAACAGTTAATAAAACAAAAGCCATTCCAATTATCTGCGTCGGTAGAACAAGTATTAGCAACTTTATCACCTACGCTAAACAGTCCTTACGATTTATACGGCACGACAAAAATGCTAGATATTACATTCGATTCATTTGAACATGATGGTACAACGTACCCTGTCGACTATGCTACGTTTGAAAATGATTATGAAGATAATAAAGAGCCTGAGTTTAGACGTAAAAGTTTCAAATCGTTTAGCGATGGGATTCGAAAATATCAGCATACTACCGCGGCTACATATAATATGCAAGTACAACAAGAAAAAATTGAAGCTGATTTACGTGGATTTGAATCAGTCATCGATTATTTATTACATAGTCAAGAAGTAACGCGTGATATGTTTGACCGTCAAATCGATATGATTATGCGTGACTTGGCACCAGTTATGCAGAAATATGCTAAACTTTTACAACGTATTCACGGATTAGATAACATGCGTTTTGAAGACTTGAAGATTTCTGTAGACCCTGATTATGAACCAGAGATTTCAATTGAAGACTCAAAAAATTATATTTTCGGTGCGTTAAGTGTTTTAGGTGATGACTATACAAACATGTTACGTGAAGCATACGATCAGCGATGGATTGATTTTGCACAAAATAAAGGTAAAGATACAGGCGCATTTTGTGCAAGTCCATACTTTACACATTCATATGTGTTTATTTCTTGGACTGGTAAAATGGCTGAAGCATTTGTCTTAGCACATGAATTAGGTCATGCAGGTCATTTTACATTAGCTCAAAAACATCAACCATATCTTGAATCAGAAGCATCAATGTACTTTGTTGAAGCCCCTTCTACAATGAATGAAATGTTGATGGCCAATTATTTATTTAACACAAGTGATAATCCAAGATTTAAGCGTTGGGTTATTGGCTCAATTTTATCTAGAACATATTATCATAATATGGTTACCCATTTATTAGAAGCTGCTTATCAACGTGAAGTGTATCACAAAGTAGATCAAGGTGAATCTTTAAATGCGCCGACATTAAATGAAATAATGCTAAATGTTTATAAACAATTTTTTGGAGATGCAGTAGACATGACTGAGGGTGCTGAATTAACATGGATGCGTCAACCTCATTACTATATGGGATTATATTCGTATACGTATTCTGCTGGCTTAACAATCGGAACTGTCGTTTCTCAAAAGATTAAAAATGAAGGCCAACCAGCTGTTGATGCTTGGTTAGAAACATTGAAAAAAGGTGGTAGTGTATCACCTGTCGAACTTGCAAACATTGCAGGTGTAGACATTACTACAGAACAGCCACTTAAATCTACAATTCAATATATTTCTGATTTAGTCGATGAAGTTGAAAAATTAACAGATGAAATTGAGCAAGCAAATAACTAAGATGCGAGACAATTTATAGTAGAACAATATAAACCAAGATTTTCACATTACTAATTGTGAGAATCTTGGTTTTTTGAGGGTTTATGAATGATAGAAATATATATTTATCGTAAGGGATTTTATAGTAATAACTTTAAGTTATTGTTCGTAATGTGTACCTGTTAAATAAAAATAAACACTTTCAGCGATGTTAATAATATGATCACCAATACGTTCTAAATGTCTTGCTGCTAAATGAGCTTGTGCAGCGACAAATGGATCGTTATCAATAAGATACGTTGCGTTAATAATATGACTATATAAGTCATCGATATCTTCATCACGCTCAATTATTTCTCTTATTAATACGGTATCTTTCTTTTTAAATGCTTGATCTAAGTCCTTTAACATTAACATAGCTAATTTACCCATTGTCTTTAAACGGGTTAACACATAATCATCTGTAATCTTTGTACGCAATCGAATATTGGCAATACTCGATGCATTATCTCCTATTCTTTCTAAATCGGAGGCGATTTTTAATGAAGAAATCATCATACGCAAATCACTCGCAATGGGCTGTTGCTTTGTAATTAACATGATAACTCGCTCATTAATATCATAATTTAATTGATTGATATGTTTATCGTTTTTAACTGTTTGTCGTGCAAAGCCTCTATCGTCAATACTTAATGATTTTATACCATTTTCAATACTCACATAGACATTTGCACCTAACCGACGTAATTCCTTTATTAAATCATCAAGTTGCTCCTGATATCGCTGTCTAATTATTGCCATTATATATCAACCAAACCTTCCTGAAATATAATCTTCTGTTTTCTTGTTTGATGGGTTAGAGAAAATTTTATCAGTATCATCATATTCATTGACATAACCATTTAAGAAAAATGCAGTTTTATCTGATACACGAGCTGCTTGTTGCATATTATGTGTAACCATAATAATTGTATACTTTTCTTTTAGTTCTTGAACCAACTCTTCTACTCTTAATGTTGAGATTGGATCTAATGCTGATGTCGGTTCATCCATTAAAATGACTTCAGGTTCAATTGCTAAACAACGCGCGATACAAACACGTTGTTGTTGCCCACCGGATAAACTATATGCATTTGTGTGCAACCTATCCTTTAATTCATCCCAAATTGCAGCGCCACGTAATGATTTCTCAACGATTTCATCAAGAACTTTTTTATTTTTAATACCGTGAATCTTTGGACCGTAAGTAATATTATCGTATATTGATTTTGGAAATGGATTAGGTTGTTGAAAGACCATGCCCACATTTGTACGTAATTGTTCTTTAGAATATTTTTGATCAAAAATGTCTTGATCTCGATATAATATTTTACCAGCTGTTTTCACAGAAGGTACTAACTCAACCATTCGATTCAAAGTTTTAATATATGTTGATTTGCCACAACCAGATGGACCTATAATGGCAGTAATTTGGTTTTCATAAATATCTAAATTAATATTTTGTAATGCATGATTTTCGCCATACCATAAGTCTAAATTTTGTGTTGAATATATAACAGAATGTGAGTTTGTATCATCTGGTGTTTTATGATGACTTTGTGAGACATCAAACGTATGACTTTGAGATATTTGTTTAGTTTGTGCAAGTGTTTGCGCCATATTTAAAACTCCCTTTTTAATAGATAAATGAGATTGATTGTTTAAATTAGAATTTTTTACTAAATTTGTTACGTAAAATAATCGCAACGCCATTCATTAAGATTAAGATAACTAGTAAAACGATAATGCCTGCCGATGCAACATTCTGGAATTCTTCTTGAGGCATTTTCGCCCAAGTAAATATTTGGATTGGTAATGCTGAAAATTGATCCAATATACTTCTAGGTGTTGCCAATAATATAGTCGGTATACCGATTAGCACAAGTGGTGCTGTTTCTCCCAGTGCTCTTGAAAGAGACAAAATGAATCCAGTTAAAATACCAGGTAACGCTGCTGGTAAGACAACACGTCTTATCGTTTGCCATTTATTAGCACCTAAACCATAAGAAGCTTCGCGTACTGAGTTAGGTACAGCTCTAATTGCTTCCTGACTTGAAACAATAATAATTGGTAATATCAGTAAGGTCATTGTTAGCGCTGCTGCCAATATACTGTTACCCATTTTCAAGGCTTCAATCCCCGCACCACCAACGAACAAAGTGTAACCTAATATCCCAAATACAACTGATGGTACACCAGCTAAATTGGAAATACTGATTTTAACAAACTGAGTAAATTTGTTGTTTTTCGCATATTCTTCTAAGTATATAGCTGTACCTATTCCTAGGATGATTGATAATGGAATGATACTTAACATTAACCAAAGTGAACCGATTAACGCGCCTTTAACGCCAGCCATAGATGGTGTTGAAGAAGAAAAATTAGTGAAAAACTGTAAATTTAAATGACTTACCCCTTTAATCAATGTTTGAGTTAACAACGCAATAAGTACGACAAGTCCTAATAATGTACATGCTAAAAATATGAGTTTGAACACTTTATTTTTAACCGTTCTGGATGATAAATGTTTTTGGACAAGTTGTTGATCGACGAGTGATTGTCTATTATTATCTGTCGTTTCCATATTAATACTCCTCCCTAAAACGCTTAGAAATCCACTGAGAAAGTAAATTCATGATTAAGGTAAAGATAAATAGTGTGAACCCTACAGCATAAATACTGTAATAAATATTTGATCCAAATGTTGCATCACCTGTCGCTATCTCAACAATATATCCAGTCATTGTTTGAATCGAACTTGTTAAACTTAATGAAGCTGTTGGCGAACTACCTGCCGCTAATGATACAATCATCGTTTCTCCAATTGCTCTTGAAATCGCGAGAACGATTGAAGCTACAATACCTGATGTTGCTGCGGGAAGTACGACTTTAGTTGCTACTTCTAATTTAGTTGCTCCAAGTCCATAGGCACCTTCTCGAATTTTATTTGGTACAGATGCCATTGCATCCTCACTCAAACTTGTGATGAGAGGGACAATCATAATACCGACAACTAAGCCGGGACTTATAGCATTAAACTCTCCAAGACCTGGTATGAAAGATCTTAATACTGGTGTAACAAAGGTTAATGCAAAGAAACCAAACACAATTGTTGGTATTCCTGCTAAAATTTCTAATATCGGTTTAATTATGCGTCGTGCACGGTCACTTGCATATTCACTTAAATAAATTGCTGCACCAAGCCCGACTGGAACTGCAAATATAGTCGCAATAACTGTGATTTTTAAAGTCCCTATTATCAATGCCCAGATACCAAACTTAGGGTCTGAACCGGTAGGATTCCAAGTAGTAGAAAATAGAAATTCAGTTATTGGAATTCTGGTGAAAAAAGTGATGGTTTCTAAAAGCAATGTGATTAATATACCTAGTGTTGTTAAAATGGAAATCGCTGAAATTGCGGCTAAAATAACTGGTATAATTTTGTCATTATGCTTCCCTTTTTTATTATTATTTTTTTCGATTAAAGCTTTAACATTAGTAGATGAAGTCATAATCAAACCTCTTTCTATTACTCCCAAAATAATTAGATTTGTAAAATAATGATGAACCACTATTTTAAGTTGATAAGCTTGTAGACTAACTGAATGTCAAAATCAGCGTCTCGATAAATCAAGCTTTGTACTCTAAATAATGATTCACCATCAAAATCATGTTTCAAGACACATTTGAAATTGCGTCTTATTATTTTTTGTCTTCAGACTTTTTATCATCAGATTTCTTGTCGTCTGATTTTTGATTTTTATCAATAAATGCTTTTAAATCATCTAATTGTGATTTGTATGTTTTCTCTGGTGCTGCTACATATCCAGCTTCTTCAGCTGCTTTACCTTTATCTTCTAAGACGAATTTGATAAATTCTGACATTACTTTATTATCTTTCAATGCTTTTTCATTTACATAAATGAATAATGGTCTACTTAATGCATAAGAGTTATCTTGAATTGTTTTTTTCGTAGGCTCTGTTGCTTTACCATTTTCATCTTTGATTTTAACTTCTTTTAATTTATCTTTATTTTGTACGTAGAAGTTATATCCAAAGTATCCGATTCCCTCTTTGTTTTTCGTTACAGAAGAAACGATAGCATTTGTATCAGCATTTTTTTCTGCTTTAATATCTTCTTTATTCATTACTTCATTTTCAAAGAAGTCATAAGTACCATGACTTGAGTTTGGTGATACAGCATTTATTTTTTTATCTGGCCATTTACTATTAACATCTTTCCATGTTTTAGCTTTTCCAGAATAAATTGCTTTTAATTGCTGTTTGTCTAATTCATCTACAAAATCATTTTCTTTATTTACAGCAACCGTTACACCATCTTGCGCAATTTTAAATTCTTTGTATTTGATATTCTTATCTTGTAATTTTTGCTTCTCTTCATCTTTAATTGGTCTAGAAGCATCAGCGAAGTCGATATCTCCTGCAATGAATTTTTGGAAACCAGCACCTGTACCAGCTTGTCCTGCTGAGATTTTAGCATCCGAGTGATCTTGAGCCCATTTTTCATTTAATTTCTCCACAATTGGTGCTACTGTTGATGAGCCATCACCTTTAGCTTCCCCTTTTAAATCACTATTACCACTGCCACCATTACCGCCACCACAAGCACCTAATAATAGTGTTGCACCTAAAGCTGTAGTACCAACAAATTGCCATTTTTTCATTGAAATATCCTCCCTGTATGAACAACAAATAGTATTTGTATTGATTACATCTTTATCTTAACCTTGAATTATTAACCTCATTTTTAGAAACTGTAAATGTTACATAAAAATTTGTTAAGAAAATGTAAATATTAATTTTTGTTAATCTAAAAAATATTGCTTCATTAGTAAAATTAAAATGCTTCCTGAAAAATTATCGAAATTTAAATATGTACACAAAAAAATGAGGCTGGGACATAAATCCCTAAAAAAACAGCAGTAAGATAATTTTCAATTAGAAAATATCTTACTGCTGTTCTCTATTTATACAATACTTCGTATTGAATGGCTTCGCTTTGCCCGTCTGGCACATTACTGTAAAATTCTATAAATAGAATTTTTGATGACGGGTCCCTTCCTAGGGTGCCGT